>JABXIP010000074.1 GCA_013373005.1 Cytophagia bacterium
GGTTCTATTCTGCCCAATGAATCTCTTGAACTTAAGAGTGAGGTTTCCGGTCTCGTAACAAAAATCCATTTCAAAGAAGGGCAGAAGGTAACCAAAGGTACTTTGTTAGTTAGTTTGAAAAATGACCAGCTTCAGGCTCAACGTGAGAAGTTAAAGTTCAGTAGAAAATTGGCTCAGGAAACTGAGAGACGTCAGAAACTACTTCTTAACAAAGAAGCCATTAGCCAGGAAGAATACGATATATCCCTTACCAATTTGAATACTGTAGAAGCGGATATTAAAGTGCTTGAGGCTCAAATTGCTCAAACCTCAATTATCGCTCCTTTCGATGGCGTTTTGGGTTTGAGACAAATTAGTGAAGGAGCCTATATTACCAATAGTACGGTAATAACCAACTTTTACAGTATAGACCCCGTGAAACTCGATTTTTCTATTCCGGGTAAATATGCTGGAGAAGTGAATCCGGGAGATATTATTTACTTCCAGACAGAAGCACTAACCGAACAGTTTCAAGGAGAAGTGTACGCCATAGAGCCGCAGATTGATGAAACCACCAGGACTCTTAGGCTAAGGGCTATTTGTAGCAATGAAGATGGGAAGCTTTTGCCGGGACAGTTCGCAAGAATTGAATTGGTGATGTCTTCTGTTGATAATGCCCTTATGGTACCAACAATTTCCGTTATACCAGAGCTCAATGGTCATAAGGTTTTTGTTGCTAGCGCAGGAAAAGTAGCGTCCAAAACGGTAAGAATTGGTATGCGAACTGATAACTCAGTTCAGATTTTGGAGGGAATTAATCCTCAGGATACGGTAATCACCTCAGGGTTACTTGAGATCAGAGACGGATCGGCAATTTCCATTTCAAACCTAACTAGATAAACATGGCAAGCTTATCAACCATCAGTATTCAAAGGCCGGTTCTGGCTTTGGTGATGAACATCATCATTGTCATTTTCGGTATTATCGGATTCACCTATCTAGGGGTAAGAGAGTTTCCTAGTGTAGATCCTCCAGTAATTTCGGTTTCAACCAGCTATACTGGTGCTAATGCGGAAATTATTGAGGCTCAGATTACCGAACCCATTGAAGAGGCTCTGAATAGTATTGCGGGTATTAAGTCGCTTACTTCTTCTAGTAGAGATGGTGGTAGTTCCATTAGTGCTGAGTTCGATCTTGGTGTTGATCTGGAAGTAGCAGCCAATGACGTTAGGGATAAGGTTTCCGGAGTAGTTCGAAGACTCCCACCAGATGTAGAGGCGCCAACCGTTAGAAAGGCCGACTCTGATGCCAGTCCGATAATTTTCCTGAACGTTTTCAGTAAGCAGAGAAATTTACTTGAGCTCAGCCAGATTGCGGAGACTATTCTAAAAGAAAGAGTTCAGACCATACAAGGAGTTAGTTCTGTTCAGGTGTGGGGTGAAAAGAGATATTCCATGCGTTTATGGATGGACCCTGATAAGCTAGCGGCTTATGAATTGACACCTCTTGATGTTCAGAATGCTGTAAACAGAGATAATGTTGAACTGCCTTCAGGTTCAGTAGAAGGATCGAGTACGGAGCTTACAGTTAGAACGGTCGGTAGAATCAACTCTCCGGAAGAATTTAATGACCTTATTGTTAAGGAAGACAATGGCATCATTGTAAGATTTAGAGACATTGGTCATGCAGAGCTTGCCCCTGAAAACCAAAGAACCATTTTGAAGAGAGATGGAGTGGCCATGGTGGGTATTGCTGTGATCAACCAACCAGGTTCTAACCAAATTGAAATTGCAGACGCTTTCTACAAGCGTATTGAGCAGGTGAAGAAGGACCTTCCTGAAGATATTGAGCTTGGAATGGGCTTCGATAATACGGAATACATTAGAGAATCTATTACTGAAGTACAGCAAACCATTATCATCGCATTTGCCTTGGTGGTGGTAATTATTTTTGCATTCCTCAGAGATTGGAGAACCACAGTAATTCCGGTAATGACTATTCCAATTTCATTGATTGGTACCTTCTTTATAATGTACATTTTTGGGTTCTCTATTAATGTACTGACACTTCTGGGTATCGTGCTAGCTATTGGTTTGGTGGTAGACGATACCATTGTGGTTTTAGAGAATATATATTCCAAGATAGAAGCCGGCATGAAGCCAATAGATGCTGGTATTGCCGGAACCAACGAAATCTTCTTTGCAGTAATTTCTACTACGGTTGCTTTGGTTGCGGTATTTATGCCGGTAATTTTCCTTCAAGGTCTTACAGGTAGGCTCTTTAGAGAGTTTGGTATTGTAGTGGCCGGGGCGGTGGTTATTTCCTCCTTTGTAGCTTTAACTCTTACTCCAATGATGAGTTCAAAGCTGCTCAAGAAAAGAGAGAAGCAGAATTGGATTTACGAAAAGACCGAGCCATTCTTCGTGATGTTGAATAGGGCCTATAACAACTCTTTGGACGCCTTCATGAACATTCGCTGGATGGCCTTTGTGATGGTGCTCTTCTCAGGGGGTATAATTGCTCTGTTACTTTCAGGAAATAGAATTACTGAAGAAATTGCTCCGCTAGAAGACAGAGGCCAACTGAGTGGTATGGCTACTGGTCCTGAGGGAGCTACATTCGAATACATGGACGCTTATGTAGATAGCGTTGTTTCTGCTGTACAGCAAAATATTCCTGAGACTGAGGCATTAATTACAGTTACTTCTCCTGGTTTTGGTTCTAGTGCTACCAACTCCGCAAGGATTAATATCAAGTTGGTTGATGCTTCAGAAAGAGAAAGAAGTCAGCAGGAAATTCTGGACGATTTCTCTCCAATACTTGCTAAGTACACTGATGCTAGAGCCTTTCTTTCTCAACCGCCAACCATTGGTGGTAGAATGGCAAGAGGCTTCCCTGTTCAGTATGTGATTCAAGCTCAGAACCTTGATAAACTGAAAGAGGTATTGCCTGAGTTTATGAGGAGGGCACAGGAGGCGCCTGAATTTTCATTCGTAGATCTAAACCTAAAATTCACCAAGCCTGAAATTAGCATTGAAATAGACCGTGAAAAGGCCAGAACCTTGGGTATTTCAGTGAGAGACGTGGCTCAAACACTTCAGTTAGGTTTAGCAGGGCAGCGCTTCGGCTATTTCATTATGGCCGGTAAACAATATCAGATCATCGGTCAGGTTGATCGCGAAAATAGAAATGACCCTCTCGATCTGAAAAGACTTTACGTTCGATCTCCAGATGGTAGATTGATTCAGTTGGATAATCTGGTTACCCTTGAAGAAAGAAGCTCACCACCACAGCTATATCGATTCAATAGGTTTGCTTCGGCTACCATTTCGGCCAACCTTGTGGGTAAAACCACCACAGGTCAGGGTATCGATGCAATGGACAGAATTGCGAAAGATGTTTTGGATGAGACATTCACCACTGATTTGGCTGGCCAGTCGAGAGAGTTTAGAGATAGTACTAACAGTTTGTACTTCGCTTTTGCCTTTGCCTTAATATTGATTTACCTCGTATTATCTGCCCAGTTCGAAAGCTTTGTAGATCCATTGATCATCATGTTCACCGTGCCATTGGCTCTTGCAGGAGCACTATTGGTTCTTTGGAGATATGAGGAAACGCTTAACATATTCAGCCAAATTGGTATCATTATGCTGGTTGGTTTGGTAACAAAAAATGGTATTCTGATTGTGGAATTTGCCAACCAGAGAAAGGCACAAGGACTGTCAATTCGCGAGGCTGCACTGGATGCAGCGAAGTCGAGATTCAGACCTATTTTGATGACTTCACTCTCTACTATTCTTGGTATTCTTCCAATTGCCCTTGCTTTGGGTGCAGGCTCTGAGAGTAGAGTATCTATGGGTGTAGCTATTATTGGTGGTCTGATATTCTCAACCGTGCTTACCCTTTATGTTATTCCAGCTATCTACACTTATTTCACCAGTAAAAAGGCCAGAATGGCTAGAACTACAGTTTAGTATGAAAAGAATTATTTCAGGCATGTTAATGATATGCCTTTCTACAGGTCTCATTGCCCAGGAAGGTTTAACATTAGAGCAGGCTATAACTACCGGTTTAAACAAAAATCTGAACATCAAGATTGTTGAAAAAACAGTAGATCAAACTACCAATGATTACGACAAGAGCATTGGAGGTTTACTACCTCAAGTTTCTGTTACTGCGAGTAAAAGCTTTTCCAATACCAATGTAAGTCAGCAGTTTCTAAACGACCCTGCCCCGAGAGAAATCAATGGAGCACAGTCCAATACTTTTGATGTGAGCCCAACTTTGCGCTGGACAATCTTCGATGGTTTGGGCATGTTTTATACGAGAAACCGTCTGGCCGAACAAGTGGGTTTGGCTGAAGATGATCTGAAGGTTCAGATAGAGAACACAATTGCACAAATCTCTAACGCATACTATACCACTGTGCTTGAACAAGAAAGACTAAGGGTGTTGCAAGATGCGCTTGAGCTATCTTCTGCCAGAGTAGAATTGGCCAAAACTCGTTATGAGGTTGGTAAAACTTCCAAGCTGGAGTATTTGCAAGCGCAGGTAGACTATAATACGGATCAGTCGAATGTACTTCAGCAAACTGAAGTTGTATATAATGCTTTTGTAGACCTTAACAGATTAATGGGAGCAGAGCTAGATACTCGCTATAATGTAGAATCTAATTTCAGTGTAGAAGAAGTTTTGGAACTTCAAGAGTTACTGCAAAGTGCCAACCTAAATAATCCAGGACTTTTAAGGGCTCAAAGAAATAGAGAGATTGCTTTTTTGCAGACTAAAGAAGTGAAGGCTGAGTTTCTTCCTCAGATATCTTTAAACCTAGGCTATAATTATAATAACAGAAACTCCGATGCTGGCTTCCTTATCAGTAACCAGTCAAGAGGTTTTAATTATGGAATAAGTGCTTCATGGACGATTCTGAATGGCTTCGATATAAAGAGACGCCAGCAGAACGCTAAAATTGTTGCAGAGAGTAGAGAGCTTGAGGTTCAGGATCTTAAACAGCAACTTGAAGCGGATATTCGAAAAGCCTTCATCAACTATGAGAATAGTATCGCTTTGAGAGATTTGGAAGAACGTAATTTCGAAATAGCTCAGGAGAACTACGATATAGCTCAGGAAAGATACAATATTGGTATTGCAACTGCTCTGGAAATCAGAGAAGCACAAGTAAGTTTTGTACAGGCAGAATTGAGGAAAGTACAGGCTGCATTCAGTATTCAGGTTCAGGAAATTGAGCTCAACAGGTTGGCGGGGAATAATCTCAGGTAGTATTTAGTTGAATTTTTCGGCACTGTTTCTTATCTTCTATTAATATCTGTTTTGAACCTTAAGGGTTAGAATGGGTTTTAAAGAAGAAGATGCGCGAATTTTCATCGAAACTGAAGCCATATATCCTAATAACATTCTGCCTATTGGTGGTGCTATCTTGTTCATTATCAAGAGAAGACAGCCAAGAGACAACAGACTCCTCTAATTTATCATCACCTATTGATTTTGATCTCAACGCTATCAAGGAAAGAGGGAGTCTCATTGCGGTTGTAGACAATAGTACAACAGGATATTTCATCTATCGCGGCAGGCCAATGGGCTATGAGTACGAACTGCTTACTCGTTTCGCAAAATCTCTAGGGGTTGATTTGAAGGTAGTACTTACTCCTAATATGGAACAGGCTTTTGAGATGCTCAACTCAGGTCAGGCCGATATAATGGCTTATCACCTCACAGTTACCAAGGAAAGAAGCGAGCGCGTAGCATTTTCAGAACCTCATAATATTGTTCGCCAGGTATTGGTTCAAAGAAAGCCCGATAATTGGAGAAAGCTCAAAGTTCATCAAATAGATGCTTCACTGATTAGAAATCCAATTGATCTGGGTGGCGAAACGGTTTACACTCGAAAAGGCTCTTCATTTTCTTCAAGGCTTAGAAATCTTTCTGATGAAATAGGTAAGGAAATTAATATTGTAGAGATAGAAGGAGATGTTGACACTGAAAACCTGATAAAACAAGTGGCCAATGGAGATATAGACTATACCATTGCCGATGAGGACGTGGCTATGATCAACGCTACTTATTCTCCAATTCTGGACGTGGCTACTGATATCAGTTTCCCTCAACAGATTGCCTGGGGCATGAGAAGGAATGCAGTTGAACTAAAATCGGTGGTTGATGACTGGATCATTGACATGAAGAGGAAACCTGATTTTTATACCATTTACAATAAGTATTTCAAGAGCAGCAAAACCCAGAGAATTAGGGCAGAAAGTGATTATTCCTCTATTAGTCAAGGAAGGATATCTCCTTATGACGACTTAATAATTGAAGCTGCGGATGAGTTGGGAGTCGATTGGTTATTACTGGCCTCCATTGTTTTTCAGGAGTCTAAATTCGATCCTAAGGTAGAATCATGGGCAGGTGCGAAAGGACTGATGCAACTAACCAATAATGTGATTGATGAATATGAAGTTGACGATGTGTATAATCCCGAGGAAAATATTGGAGCTGGGGTAAGGCATTTGGAGTGGCTGATGAGCTATTGGGAAGAAGATATTGAAGTCCCAGAGGAGAGAATGAAGTTCATGCTTGGAGCCTATAACGTTGGTCAGGGGCATGTAAAAGATGCCATGAGACTAGCCGATAAACACGAGGAGGATTCGAAAAATTGGGATGTCGTGGCCAAATACCTGCTTCTTAAGTCTAAATCAGAATACTATAACGATCCTGTAGTAGAATATGGATATTGTCGCGGTTCAGAGCCTGTAAACTATGTAAAGCAGATCATGAATCGATATGAGCAGTATAAGCTGTTTTTCTCCGAGGAAGATACAAAAGCAGATTCCACAAGAATAATTGAAGCTGGCTTAATTCATTAGCTCATCTACAAGCTTCGCAGATGACAGGCAAAGCGGTATTCCCCCTCCGGGATGCACACTACCACCACAGAAATACAAGTCTTCTATGCGTTTAGAAAAGTTGGGGTGTCTTAAAAAGGCAGAGTACTTATTGTTTGAGCTATTGCCATAAAGAGCTCCTCCAACACTGCTGGTTCGTTGCTCAATTAGTCGTGGATCAAGTACTTCCTCTACTTCAATTAAATCTTCAATATTTTCTCCTAACTGTTTTGAAAGCTTATTTAGAATCGCCTTTCGAGCTAATTGAATAAAATCTTCCCAGTCCTGTCCCTGATTATTGGGTACATTAATCATAGTGAACCAGTTTTGAGATCCTTCAGGCGCATCATTTGGGTTCATAATGGAAGTGATATTGATATAGACTGTAGGATCTTTATAGATGCTTCCTTTTTGGAATATGTGCTCGAACTCAGTCTTATAGTCTTCTGAAAAAAAGATGTTATGCAGTCCAAGTTGTTTAAACTCCTTTTTGATTCCCCAGTAAAATATAAGAGCCGAACTGGACTTCGGTTGATTGAGTAATTTCTTCGGTTGATGCTGGTCGCGTAGCAAGGTTTTATAGGCTGCAACCATGTCCATATTGCACACTACTTTATCGGCTTTATGAAAACCCATCTGAGTATCAATTCCTTTTGCTACACCATCGTGCACCACAATCTTTTTAACTTTCGTATTGAAATAGAAATTGACACCAACTTCCTGTGAAAGCTTATATAATGACTGGGTTATTGAATGCATTCCACCCTCAGGAAAATAGGCTCCAATGCCGAATTCCAGATGAGGAATAATGTTCAAGGTGGCAGGTGTCTGATAAGGGTCGGAGCCATTGTAAGTGGCATATCTATTAAAAAGCTGGGCAGTTTTGGGATTTTTGAACCTGCTTGAGTTAACCTGACTCATGGTTTGGTTGAACTGAAACTTACTCAGTTTTGAATAAGCCCTTATCGCTTTTTTGCTGAGCCAGGTGCCTGATTTATGAAGGCTTTTTTCAATGAATAATGGAGCCAGATGCTCATAAAGCATGGCACTGTTGTCTAGCGATTCGAGAATATTTTCTCGAGGTTCACCAAGCTTCTCTTCAAATTCAATACTTAGTTTTTCTTTGTCTGTCCAGGCAATCAGCTCGGTCCGGTCAGGGTAAAAGTATCTACAGGTTTCATTGAGTTGAGTGTATTTAAAATAGTCGCTTGGCGTCAGGCCGCAAAGCTCAAATAGCTCATCTACTAATTTTGGGAGTGTAAAGAGTGAAGGCCCTGCGTCAAAGCGGTACCCACCTTTAGATATCTCTGTCAACTTACCACCGGGGTAATTATTTGCTTCAAAAACTGAAACCGTATACCCTCTTTTGGCCAGGCGAATAGAAGATGCAATACCCGCTATTCCTGAGCCTATGACAATTGCATTTTTGCTCATATGAGAAGTCTTCTGTTGAGTCTAACAGGGCTGAGGATGGGATGTTTAAAGTCCCAAGTAATTACTATTAAAACAAGGATTTCAAGTAGAATCTGTCGTTTTTCAATTTAAACGGCTATTCTTAGTGCCTAGGCATATCTATCTACTCCTATAAGAGGAGAAGATATGGACATTTGGCCTTCAGTGATTTGCTCTGCCAATAGCTGACCTGTGACAGGGCCAAGCGTCCAGCCAAGCATGGCATGGCCTGTTCCAATGTATAGGTTCCTGGAATTTTTAGTAGCGCCAATATATGGTAAACCATCAGGGGTGCATGGCCTCAGTCCTGCCCAGGTTTTAACTTCAGAGAAATCTACTGCTCTGAAATCCGGCATAAACTCTTTAATGCTTTTAATTATTCCATTCACCCTATTCTGATTTACCTTATGATTCAGGCCCGTCAGCTCCATAGTTCCGGCAAATCGCAGTCCGTCTTGCATGGGGGTAGTGGCCAGTCTTCCTTCAACAAGGATAGAAGGTAGCGTGGTCATTTTCGGAGGACTTGGTAGCATAAAGCTATAGCCCTTGCCTCCCTGAAGTGGAATCCTCAAACCAATTTGCTTGGCTAATAAAGGTGACCATGAGCCGGCTGTGATTACATAATGATCGGCACTGTAACTACCTTCATTGGTAATGATTTCGGTAATCTTATTGCCAATTTTTACAATACGCTGAAGCTCGTTTTTAAAATGAATTTTTATACCCGACTCCTTTATTCGCTCCTGAAAGAGTTTCATGAAATTATGTGGAGTCATCCAGGCATCACAACCAAAGTATACAGAACCAACCATGTCATATTCTACATTAGGCTCAAGTTTTTCTGTGGCCTCACGAGTTAATACTTCGGCATCAAGCCCAAGCTTTTGAGCCATTTCAACCAGTTCCACCTCATGATGCAGCGCCTCCTTGGTTTTACAGATCATCAAAAGCCCCGGTTTGCGGTAGCCGGCATCTATACTTTCGTCTTGAATAATTTCTTCATACAGCTGTTGTGATTTAACCATTAGGTCTTTTAACACCGGTGCTGCTGCATTTACTCTGGCTGCATTGGAGGCCTTCTTGAATAGGAGTCCCCAACGAATAAGGTCGGCATCTAATCTAGGTTTAATATAGAATGGGCTTTCAGGATTAAGCATCCAGCGCAAACCCTGACTTATGATACCAGGTGAAGCCAAGGGTATAATATGGCTTGGAGAAATGTAGCCTGCATTACCGTATGAGCAATTATTGGTGCCATCACCCGCATCGATAATTTCTACCTCAACACCTCTTTTGTTCAGATAATAGGCAGTGCTCAGACCAACTATGCCTGCACCAATCACTATGGCTTTTTGCTTGCTCATTTATATCACAGAAAAACCGAATGCATATGGATCGGAATCGTCAATCAAAATAGTATTGTATCCGGTGATTTTAGCCCAACCTTCAATGCTTGGAATGATGGCAGGGTAATTTCCCAGTTTCGTTTCATCTTCAACCCTGCCAATGAATTGGCTACCGATAATGCTCTCATGAACGAATTTGTCTCCCTTTTTTAGTTTTCCTTTCGCTGCTAACTGAGCCATTCTGGCTGAAGTTCCTGTGCCACAAGGCGATCGATCTATAGCTTTTTCACCATAGAAAACAGCATTTCTGGCATCGGAATCTTCTTTAATGGGTTTGCCAGTCCACATCAAATGAGAGAGGCCTCCAATGGTTGGGTTTTCAGGATGAGTGAAGTTATAATTCTCATTCATTCTCAACCTAATTTCCCTGCTCCAAGCTATAATATCTAAAGCAGAATAATCGGCCAGATCGGTATAGTTTTCCTGAGGTTCAACAATGGCGTAATAATTTCCCCCAAAGGATACGTCTACCTTGAGCTTGCCTAAGCCTGAGCATTCTACTTCCAAGTCAGTTGCCGCCAAATAAGCTGGAACATTGGTGAGTTTTACTGATTTTACCTCTTGGCCTTCTTTCACATAATCTATCAGAACCAGTCCAGCAGGAGTTTCCAAGCGAAGCTTGCCGGGAGTCTTTGGAGTTACCAACCCTTCCTCAATCATGATGGTGACAGTTCCTATGGTTCCGTGACCACACATTGGCAAACAGCCACTGGTTTCTATGTACAGTACTCCAATATCGTTGGCCGGATCTGAGGGAGGGTATAGGATTGAGCCTGACATCATATCATGGCCACGAGGTTCGAACATCAGGCCTTTGCGAATCCAGTCGAATTCGCGTAAAAAGTGCTGACGCTTTTCACTCATATTGGCCCCTATAAGCTGCGGACCACCACCGGCTACCAGTCGCACCGGATTACCACAAGTATGGGCATCGATGCAAAAAAACCTCTTTTTCAAAGGCGTATATTTTTAAGTTGAAAATATACCTATTTCAAATTATGCTTGTGCTTCCTTTTCAAAATTTCGACTAATCCCTTTAGGGTTTGGGTAAAAAGGCGAAATTTTGATTGACCCCTACCCTAATTGAACGTCATTCTGAACTCGTTTCAGAATCTTAAGGAAATTGAAACATTATCCTGAATAGACCCTGAAACAAGTTCAGGGTGACAATCCTAACTTAGTTTATCTATATTTTAAGGTAATCAGGAAGAACCGGACGATTTTTCAAACCTACCTCAATGATCTTCAGTACTTTCTCTCTTTCAGTTCCGTAAAGAGGAAGTCTTGGAGCACGTACATTCTCAGTACCAATACCCGTTGCTACCTCGGCTAATTTGATATTCTGAACCAACTTCGCATTGATGTCCAATTCCAAAAGCGGTAAGAACCATCTGTAGATTTCTCTGGCTTCTTCTATTCTGCCAGCCTTATGTAGTCTGTAAATCGCAACGGTTTCCGCTGGGAAGGCACAAACCAATCCGGCCACCCAGCCATCGGCACCCATCACGAGGCTCTCCAAAGCCAATGTATCAACGCCTGAAAGTATTTTGAATCTGTCGCCAAAACGGTTTCTCATTCTGGAGGTATTCGAAATATCTCTGGTCGATTCCTTCACTGCCTGAATGTTTTCGCACTCCATTAGTGATTCAAACATATCGAGCGTCACTTCGATTTTATAATCCACAGGATTATTGTAAATCATTATAGGCAAATCGGTAGAGTTAGCTACAGCTTTGAAATAGGTTACAGTTTCCAGGTCGTCTGCTTTGTAGCGCATAGGAGGAAGCATCATTAAACCGTTGGCACCATTGGCTTTGGCTTTTTGTGCTGCCTGAATGGCTCCTTTGGTAGTTTGTTCTGCAATGTTCATCACCACAGGTACTTTGCCTTTGGCCAATTCTGCCGTGTATCTTACCAACTCATCCTTTTCATCTTCCATCAATGAACTCGCCTCTCCCAATGTGCCTCCCAGAATGATTCCATCGACTCCTGCATTGAGTTGCGCTTCAATGTTTTTGGCAAACATTTCATGATCCAAATGATCATCTGCGGTAAACTTGGTAGTAACTGCAGGGTATACTCCTTCCCAATTCACTTTCATAGCTTAAAATTTTCACGAATCTAGAGCAATTGGTTAAATGTGACTTCCTAGAAATTGATTATATATGATGAAATATTTGCAATTATATGTATCGAGGTAATTCAAATGTGTTTAGATTTCACTGATGAAAGCCCTTCCTTTCAAGATTCCAAAAGTAGAAAACAGCTCATTCCATTTGCAGATTGATGAAGAGCCCTATTTCTATGATAAATTGCATCAGCATCCAGAGTTGCAGCTGGTTTGGATTGTGAAAGGGGAAGGAACCTTGATTTATGGTGATTACCTGGGAGAATTTCGGCCAGGTGAAATTTATCTGATCGGAAGCAATGTGCCACATGTATTTAGAAGTAAGGCTGAGTATTACCTTCCCGAGACTCCGGGTGTTTTAGCAAAGGCCATTTTCTTTAAGCCTGAGCTGATTCTGAAAGGACAGCAAGTATTTCCAGAGCTTGCGGATTTAACCAACTTCCTGACCGAAGCAGATAAAGGTTTGAAAATTGATCCTACAAATGGCCAATCAATTACCGGTCTACTTGAGGACATATTTAGAGCAAGTGCTCTTTCACGATTGGGAAAAATACTTACCCTGATTGATGAAGTACAAAAGGCTCAGTATTTAACACTGAGTCAATGGCCACAAAAGTCGATCAAAGAGAATCAAGGTAGAAGGCTAGACGATGTATTTAAGTTCACTCTAGAAAACTACCAGCGGCCAATTCAATTGGAAGAGGTGGCAGAAGTGGTCCATATGAACAAGGCAGCTTTTTGTCGCTATTTCAAACAGCACACACGCAAAACCTATCTCAATTTTCTAAATGAGATAAGGCTCCAAAAGGCCTCAGAGTTATTGAAAACCTCAGAGCTTTCAGTAGCTCAGATAGCTTATGAAGTAGGCTTCAATAACCTGTCTAATTTTAATAGGACTTTTAAATTGGTTACCAATTCTACTCCCACGGAGTACAGAATGAATAGCTAGCTTGATGTTTTTTAAAATTAGGGGTAGCCTAAATTATAGAATTAAATATCTTGGGCTTTTATTTTCTTACACCTAAAAAGTTATTCAATGAACACTATTCTACGAAGAAGCTATATGCTTCTCATCTCTGTTTTCTACTTTTCGGTTGCCAACGCTCAGATTGATTTCAAACCTGGTTATGTAATTACTAATGCTGGCGATAGTCTAAGAGGGGAACTGGCGTATCGGGTTCAAAAATTAAGTCACAAATCTGCCATCTTCATTGGAGAGGATGGTGTGAAAAAGGAAATGAGACCCGAAAGCATTCAAGCCTACGGATATGATGATGGCCAACGATTTCAATCTGGAATAGTTGATGAGGTATTTGTAATAGTACTGGTTGAATCGTATTTGAGTCTTTACGAACATGGATCAATTTTCTACCTCAAAAAGAGTGATGAAATAATTACTGTTTCAACCAAAGAGACTACTCAATCTGATGGCTCGGTTCTAACCGGTGAGCCACTGAAAATAGCTCATACCCGACTCGTAAATTCACTTGTTTTTGACTGTTCTACGGAAGACCAGCTTTCATTGACTAAGTCTGGCTTGACTAGGCTTGTATTGAATTACAATCAATGTAAAGGGGAGGTGGTTAATTATAATTGGAAGAATGCTAAATCAATCGAATTTCATCTCAGCATACTAGGGATGTTTGTAAAGAATCAATTAGAGATAGAATCGTTCGATGATCCTTTTCTTTTTGGAGATAATCCTTTCGGAGAGACGCCCTTTGCTTTTGAGACCAGCAGTGTTGGGGTTTCATTTCCAATAAAGCTTGGTTCTCCTCAGAATGGCAAGTCGATTTTTAATATTTATCTGGAGCCAGGATTTCTTAGTTACTCTTACTCTGACCATTATGAGAGAACCAACAACACTTATACTTATGAATGGGATAGACGTGTTAAGTCCTCCTTAGTTTCGCTTCCGGTTGGAGGCATATTTAGCTTTGAGCAAAAGAGAAGTGTAATAGAGGCAATGTTTGGCTTCAACTTAGGCTTTGTGGTGCAGTCTCAAGTTGATTCTTATCGAACGAGGACTTTACTTTCGAATAACCAACAAACCTTTGCTAGCGAAGAAGAATACGGTTTTGAAGGAATGGAGCCTGGATTGATTGTTGGCTTGGGGTATAAGAGGAAAATTGGATCACGTTTGATTGGATTGAATGTTAGATATCAGACGGCCTTAGAAACTGACTTATCAGGTTATAACGCTACATATAGTGGGAATAGATTGGGATTTGGCCTAAGCGTAAATCTCATTAACTGATTGATATGATATTGAGTGAGTCAGCTTTCAATTCTAGAGCTGATTCACTATAGATGCAAAGTCGAGGTTCTGCCAGGCGATTTCTATTCCAGGGTATTCCATTACCTTATCCATAATTTCCTGCTGCTTTTTACCAATAGCCAGAGCTTCTGAGTAACGTAAATCGCTGAAAGTAACCATTGAATAAAGAGGAAGCCATTTTTCAGGGAATAGTTCATTGAGCTTCTTCTCAATTTTCTTTTGGAGGATAAACTTCGGATCGGCCACTTTATCTCTCATTTCAATGAAGTTATAGAGTGCCAGATCGGCCACGGCTTCTGCATCTGGTTTTCGCAGTTCCTGATACTCCTGAAGAACACTTTGATTAAGCTCTCCATGTGTGTCAATAAGTCGACTCAGGACATGGCAATCTTCAAAGCCCGCATTCATACCCTGACCGTAAAACGGTACAATGGCATGAGCAGCATCGCCTAATAGGGCACAGTTTTCTTTCACCCAAGGGTAACAGCGTATGGTTACTAACCCTGAAGTGGGGTTGGTGAAAAAGTCTTGGGTCAAATTCGGCATCAACGAAACAGAATCACCAAAATCAGCTTCAAAAAAGGCTGATACATCCTTTTCTGTTTGGAGGTTTTCAAATGATTTTTCTCCCTCAAAAGGAAGGAAGAGAGTAACCGTGAAACTCTTATCGAGGTTGGGCAGAGCAATCAGCATGTATTTGCCTCTTGGCCATATATGCAGCGCATTGGGGTCTATGGCGAAATCTCCTTCAGCATTTGGCGGAATGTGCAATTCCTTATAGCCTGCTGTAATGTAGTGCTGTTCGTAATTGAATCGCTCCGATCGCATCATTGAACTCCTCATTGCACTGTAAGCGCCATCGGCTCCGAGGATAAAATCAGCTTCAATCTCAACTTTTCTATCCTCGAACTCAAATTGAGCAGTGGTGTGCTTGTAGTCTACATTGATGCACTTATGGTTGAAGTAGAATTCAACGCCTGCTTTCTCAGCTTCATCTAACAGCAGCTCGTTAAGACCCGATCTTGAAATAGAGTTAATGTATTCACCTTCCTTACCGTAAGCATGAAAATCTAACTGACCATCTAAAGCATGAATCATTCGGCCGGGCATCGGGATGCACCTGGATTTAATTTCATCATCTAGCCCAACAGCATTGAGTGCTTTCAAACCTCTGTGACTGAGTGCTAGGTTAATAGAACGCCCACCAACAGTGGTTGATTTTCTATAATCAGGCCTACTTTCATAGGTGGTAACCTTGTAGCCTTTTTTGGCTAAAAAAATGGAGAGCAGAGAACCTACAAGACCTGCTCCGAGTATGGTTACTTTTTTAGTCATAGTTAAAAAATGATGCGTTAAGCATCAGAATATTTTTCGATAGCCTCCTTCAATAATCTTCCGAAATGATAAACATCTTCAAACGAATTGTATAGCGGGGCTGGTGCAATTCTAATCACATTCGGTTCACGCCAGTCGCCAATCACTCCCTGCTCCACCAAATAGTCGAACATTAATTTACCGTTTCTGTGGAAGAAAATGCAGAGTTGTGCACCTCGTTCTTCCGGATTTCTTGGAGTAATGATTTCAAACAGTTGATTTCCTCCACTCAATTCATCAATGATGAATTCCAGATAGCCTGTAAGTTTCAAGCTCTTTGTTCTCAGTACTTCCATACCCACTTCCTCAAAAATCTGCAATGATGCCAGATGAGCTGCTGTTCCAATTACATTCACGTTGCTTAGCTGCCAGCCATCGGCACCGGGCATGGGCTTAAAGCCTTTTTTCATCTGAAAACGCTCGCCTTCATCGTGACCCCACCAACCAGCAAAACGAGGTAAGTCATTGTCGTGAGCGAATCGTTCATGCAC
>JABXIP010000491.1 GCA_013373005.1 Cytophagia bacterium
GCCTGCCGAAACATCTGCCAAGCAAAGAGGGTTAGCGGATTTTTTGCCAAGAAAATAGTGTGGTTTATTCATCAGAAAAGCCCTCAAAGGAGGGCTTCATTATTCATTTCTAATTCTCAAATGTCAATAATTCGATATTCAAGGTTTCACTCCAAGTGAAGCCTTGAATAAATGTCAATTACTCTCTCCCATAAAGCTCTAGGCCTGTCTCATAATACTTATCTCCCTGAACCCAGAAAGGTGCTTTGTCGGCATTGCCAATCATTCGCGAAGCATAGACATAGCTCTTGAAGAATTTCTCCAGATAGTCGTAATCGACTGTGCTAGGATTGTCAGCCGCTTGGTGATAGTATTTCAACACGTCACCTGAAAAGGAGGTAAAGCCCAGGCTGTAAGTAGGAGCCGGAATCCCTTTTCTGGCGAAACTAACATTGTCAGACCTGTCGAATAAACCTTGCTCACCTGCAGGGTCATCAATGGCTGTTAATCCGAAAGCCTTATTGGCCTCCTTAATGTATTCCGAAGCTGTGGTTCTTTCCAGACCAACAATGGTAGAAATGGTGGTGTCGTTATACCCGGCATTGTCGCTATTCCAACAGAAAACAATGTCTTCATTAGGAATCAGTGGATGATCTGCCAAGTATCTGCTACCCAAAAGTCCTTTTTCTTCTGCTGTGAAGAGTACGAACAGAGCACTTCTTCTCATGGGATATTTGGCAATGTTCTGTGCCGCTGAAAGCACGGTCACGGAGCCAATGGCATTGTCTCTGGTTCCATTATAGATTGAGTCTCCTTCAGCATTTGGAGTACCAATGCCCACATGGTCGTAATGCGCTGAGAACATGATGAATTCATCTTTCAAGTTTGGATCAGTCCCTTCTACCATGGCTACCACATTTTTGTCTTTGGTAAGCTCATTTTTCATACCCTCAATAGCGATGGAAGCAAACTTGATGCTTCGGGTCATCATAAATCGCTGATTGGCATTGTCTAGGTCTTTCAACCAAAGATGAGGTATAATTTCATCGCTGTTTTCGAATGAATCGAGTGTAATGTTTACCCTATTGAACGAAGAACCCAACTGTGCCCAAGGAGTGGCCGGAGAACTATAGAATTCTACTAAACCAGTAGCTCCCTTGGCCCTTGCTAATTCATATTTTTCTCTGCTAAGTCGGAGGATATCTCTTCGGTCTGAAACTTCACCGTTACCAGCTTTCACAAATACAATTCTGCCCTCTACAACTGCATTGTCGTAATCCTCTTCCAAGCCATAATTGAGATAAACTACTTCACCCTCAAATGATCCGCTGGTGCCGTCAACGATCAGAAAGTCCTCATTCAGGTTGAATTTTTTGCCGCTGTATTCAAAGCTGGCAGCCGTGGCAGGCGTCTTTATTCTTAAAGGAACCGGCTGAAAATATCCGTCAGCTCCCGGAACAGTCTTGGCACCATAAGACTCCAATTGGTTAGCCAAATAATTGGCCGCTACCTGAATTTCTTCTGTGCCGGTATTCCTACCTCTTAACTCATCAGAAGCCAGATAGTAAATGTGATCTCTAATGGTTTGTTGGCTAACGGTAGCCTCAGTCTTTTCTAAATCGGTTTTTTGTGCGCAAGCACTAACAGTCAACAGTATTGCGCCTAACAGCAGGCTCCAGGTGTTTTTCTTCATTGTCACTTTAGGTCGAAATATTTAAAAATTGGGTATTCAACCGGCTTCTCTTCAATGTTATTCTGCTCGAAATAAGCATCGAAAAAATTCCAGGTTAACAGTCCGTCATCAGACTGTGGCTCCAGCATATAAAAAATAAGGTTAGCTAGAGGTTGAGCAAGATCTACATAAAAATCGCCCTTTTTGAAACGCTTGTTTGAAGAAGAGAATTCTCCTTCAACAGTTGCCATGTTGTGTCCTTCG
Source organism: Cytophagia bacterium (assembly GCA_013373005.1). Lineage (GTDB taxonomy): Bacteria > Bacteroidota > Bacteroidia > Cytophagales > Cyclobacteriaceae > Roseivirga. The sequence goes on from JABXIP010000491.1 coordinate 1,916, forward strand.
AAAGGTCTTTGTCCCTTTTCTAATTTTGTAGCTGTAAACACCTCTCCGGTAGCTCTGGCATTCTTAGTGAGAGTATCTACTTTCACGCCTAGAATCTGCAAATGAGCCGCAATATCAGCCATATCTGCAGGAATAATATAACCGCGAGGCAATGTAGATGATACGGTTGGATTGAAGGCACTATAGTTCGTCACATTGTCCAATTCAATGATTTCTCTCGATCTTAGGTATCTTTCCTGACCGTTTTCATTAGTCGTTTTTAGATAGTTATAAGCACGATATTTCTTAACAGGGTTTGGTAGAGGAACCATTTCAAATCTTACGCCTTTCTGAACTTTACCGGCTTGTTCCATTACCAGCTTAATGGCGTCTTCTTCGGCTTTCTTGTTCACTGCCACCATTTCATTGCCATGCTCATTGGTGTATTCTAGAATCTCTCGAACAAAGGCATACGTACTAGCCATTCGCTGATACAATCTCTCATGAGCAAAAGCCTCACTCAGGATGGCCATTCTGTTTCTCAAACCAAATTGATTGACAAGGTATCTTGGGTGATGGTTGTAAGTGTAGATAGATTTGATGGGCCATCCTTCTCTTCTTTCGTAGAAATAACCATAAGGGCCCAGGTATATTCCATCTTCTTCTAATACATTATCTGTTACAGTGGGAAGAATGTTGTCCCAGGTATAATCAAAAGGTGCTTTTTCTCCTGCGGTGTGATAGCTTGGTGCCCAGGTAAGGGAATAACCATGCCAAACACCATTGGTGGTGTGAAGGTCTACGAAAAGTGCCGGATCCCATGGCACAATAATATTCTGAAACAATGCTTTTGTCTCAAGGCCTTCAGCTTTGATTCCATCACGGTTCAAGTCCCAACCCTGACTGTTTGGCCTTTCACCAACTTCTATCGGGCTGTCTTCCTGAGAAGGTCTACGACCCTGCTCTAGCTTGTCATTACTATCTGTGTTGTATATCGGTGCGAAAAGCAGAATCTGGTTGTCAAGCAGATTGGCTTTGTCACCTTTAAGAATTTCTCTGAGCAGAATCTGGAGAGATTCTTTACCCTCAACTTCACCCGAGTGAATATTGCCCTGAATGTAGATGATAGGCTTACCGCTGGCTTTAGCTTCTTCCGGAGTGGTCACTTTAGGATTCGCCATTACTACCACCGGAATACTCTTACCTTCTTTTGATTGTCCCATAGAAATGAGGTGGGCATATTGGCTGTCTTTAATAGCCGCGTTTACCACGTCCATCACATGCTGATAGGTTGAGGTTTCTCTATAACCTGTTTTCTCCGGATGAGTAAGTAATTCCATAGGCCATTGCTGTGCCTGGCTGCCGAAAAAGAATGTTAGTAAAACAAGGGTCAGTAATTTCTTCATGAGTTGAGTTTTAATAAGGCAAATTACCAAAAAGGGGTAAGATGAAGAGGCATCTAAACTTTCAATTACATAAATGGTTTAGAACTAAGTTAGAGTACCCTTAAATTCAAATAAAATCAATCTTATGCTAAACAGACGCCACTTTCTTCAGAATTCAATTGCTGCTTCAGCAGGCTTGAGCCTTTCTAGCCCATTGCTGAAACTCATTTTTCAGAATGCTTATCAAATGGAAACGTTGCGGAACAACGTGGGCATCTTTACAGAGCGCGGAGGTACAATAGCTTATATGATTACCAATGAAGGCATTGTGGTGGTAGACTCTCAATTTCCTGATCAGTCGAAGCATTTGATTGAAGAAATTCAAAAACAGTCCGATCGGAAAATCGATTTGCTGGTGAACACCCACCATCATGGCGACCATACGGCAGGCAATATTGCTTTCAAGGGTTTGGTGAACAAAGTGATGGCGCATGAAAACTCTAAGCTGAACCAACAGCGCTCGGCAGAAGCTCAGGGCTCTTTGGATAATCAGTTGTTGCCAGATACCACTTATTCGAAAGGAAAAATCCGTGAGAAGGTGGGAGGAGAGCGAATAGCATTGCATTATTCTGGTGCAGGTCATACCAATGGCGATTCATTCGTTCATTTTGAAAATGCCAACATTGTGCATTGTGGCGACTTGCTCTTCAACAGAAGAGTGCCTTACATTGATAAATCTGCCGGTGCCAATATTACCAACTGGCAAGTGGTTCTTGAAAAAGCCTACAAGACTTTCGATAAAGATACCCTCATGGTTTATGGCCACTCAGGCGATGGATATGAGGTGAAAGGTGACAGAGAAGATTTATTGGCCTTCCAGAACTACCTCGGCAAAGTAATGGACTTTGTTAAAAAGGGGCAGGCTGAGGGAAAAACCAAAGAGCAACTTGCTGAAGCTACTGAGATCCCTGGAGCACCAGAGTGGAAAGGAGGACAGTCTAGAGCTGTTGCCGCTGCCTGGACAGAGCTTTTTGAAGAATAGTATAAGTATTGAGTACCGCGTATTGCGAAGTGAGACGGACTGTTTTATTTGATTTGAACCGGTTTAACCGGTAGTCTTCCTTTTGAAGGACAAGTTAGGATTGTTTCTTTTGCGCATCAAGACCCCAAATACATTAGCAGAGATAATTAGACTTGCACCAATAATCTTATTGGAACTCATTTCTTCATCCAGAAAAATATAGCTGGTGAACATGGCAATAGGTGGTCCTAAATAGAAAATGAGACTGGTATTGGTCGGAGGTAACATGGTAGTTGCTCTAAGCCAAAGGGTGTGGGCTACTACCGTACAAACGATACCTAAGATGGCCAGGTAAATCCAGTCGAGCTTAGATAAGTCCCAATTGGTTTCAGAAGTGAAAATCAGAAACACCAACATAGCAAAGGCATATTGACCGAAAGCCCTGGTCATTGAATCGATATGCTGATGTCGCTGCTGAACAAAGGGAAGAATGGCGAAAAACAGTCCACTCACTAAACCCACCAGAATTCCTGAGGTGACATTATTTCTAAGGTCGAAGGCGGGAACGATCAGGTAAATACCCACCACCGCTACTGATACCACTATTAGATCCATGGCCTTAGGCTTTACCCCTTTGATCATCCAGTTCAGGTAAATCATATGAAGGCCAAATGACGATACACTGAGAATGGCCATAGAAGGAGTCGCTAGTTTTACGCTAATGAAGTAAGTAACCCAGTGTGCACCGAACAATAGCCCAATCCATAAAAGGGCTCTCCATTCAGCCTTTTTAAGCCTTTTGATTTTAGCAGGACCTGCTACCAGATAGAGAAAGACAATTCCGATGGCCAAACGAACCACTCCAATAGTAATGGCATTGGCCGTAACTTCTTTGATGAAAATAGGAGTGACGCCAAAAATGAGAACGGCAATCAGACCTTCGATGTAATAGCGAGGATTCAAGACACTTCTGTTATCCCAAAAATAAGTGAAGGCCAAAAATAAAACCCCTCATAGAGGGGCTTTATTTACAAGGGTATATATAATACTAACTGTATTACTCGAATTGAACGTCTATAGTAGCTTGATTAGCAACAACTACTTCGACTTCTTTTGTAATTGGAGTCAGTTCTCCAAAACTGTACATCACTTCATAATCTCCCGGTTTAAGCCCCAGAACGGCATATTCACCAGATGCATTGGTAAAGGTGGTCGTATTTAAAGTGTCAGCAGCATAAACAGCCACTTCGGCACCATCTAAAGGCGCTCCTTGATTACCCAGAACCGTTCCATTCAGTCTGCCTACAGAAGATAGGTTTGCCGCCTTTATGGTTGGCTTAAAGTTGAACCCATTGGGCCTTCCTTCAGGTCCTTTCAACACAAAGGAGCGACTTACATCAAAATCAAGCAGTAAGTCTGCACTAAGTCCTCCGGCAACTTCAATACCCGGCTTGATGAAAACTTTAACCCCAGAAGCATCGCCACTAGGTACTTTAACCTCATAGATCTCTCCATTCTTCAGTTGAATAGAGGCGTCACTAATGTGGACCCTCACTAAATCATAAGTACCAACGGGCACTTCAATATTCACTAAGTTGGAAGTTACACCGTTGGTAAGTTCCAGTAAGCTTATCTCTGTTTCTTCTTCAAAAAGAGTAACATAAGGGTAGCCTTCTTCTATGTCTTTGTTTCTGGCTTCAACTTTATAGATGGTCACCATTGCATTTACCACAAGATCTGTTGGGAAAGGGGCATCAGTCACTTCTATATTCAAGCGGCCCATGGAGGTATCACCATCATCTTCAGCGCAACTAAAAACCAAACATAGTGTGAGTAGAGTGAGCAGTGTTTTTGTGAAAGAGTTCATGAATAATGCTTATTTGTTTCACTAAATAAACACTTAAAATGCCTTCATGTTGCCTGTTTTGGGGGCATAAGATTTACAAAACATTAGACCGTATTCTGCTTGCAAAAATCTGGATGCAGCGGAAATAAAAAAAGCACAGCCATTTGTCTGTGCTCTCCTAATTTTTTAGAAATCTTTTACTCTTTGATGAGTCCTTTTCGTTTCATAATAGTCTCAACGAATTTCACTTCATTCTGAGTCTTAAAAACCGTGTAAGGGAAAAGCATCATTTGTGCCTTATTAATCACTAGCACGAACTGCTTCTTATCCATCCAGGCTCTCTTAACCTGCTCCCATTTCATTGGCATTCCCTGCTTAGAATTAAGCTTAATAAGAATTTGGCGGCTGTCAATTTCATAGGAGAGTTTTTCAAACAGCATTTTGCTTTGCTCCAGTTGTGTTACACCAGCAAACTGAATTACCCAGAAAAGAATGTAGAGGGTAAAAGCAATCAATGAACCGATCCACCACCAGTTAGAAGGCACTACAAAAGTCATGGCTGAAATGGCCAATGCAATTAGTATAACCCACCATTGATCTATGAAAACATTTTTGAGGCCAGCACGCATATAGGCCTTTTTGTCGAGAGCGTATTTCTTAGTCTTTACTATCATGTCTATGCTCCTTTATACACAGTGTCGAAAAAGGAACACAAACATAATGATCAAAACCAAGGCTTCAATCAATAGAACCAAAAAATTGCGTTTTGACTTTGGCAAATGCTATTCTGCTTTTAAACTAATATCCAAACTCTTGATGCTATGCGTAAGAGCTCCAACGGAAATATAGTCTACCCCGGTCTCGGCTACGGCCCGAATGGTCTCCTCGGTTATACCACCGGACGCCTCAGTCTCTGAGCGTTTGGCAATTAATTCAACGGCTGCCTTCATTTCCTCATTGTTCATGTTATCTAACATGATGCGATCAACGCCACCAGTATCTAAGGCCTGCTGAACTTCATCTAAATTCCTGGTTTCAAGCTCAATCTTCAGGTTTAAACCCTTCGATTGAAGATATTCTTGGGTAGAACGTACGGCCTTCTCAATTCCACCAGCAAAATCTACATGGTTGTCCTTGAGCATCACCATATCGAATAGTCCATATCTATGATTCACCCCTCCACCAATCAAAACGGCCCATTTTTCCAGCATGCGCATGTTTGGAGTAGTTTTGCGGGTATCTAGTAACTTGGCTCCTGTGCCTTCTATTAATGAATTTAGATAGGCTGTTTTGGTGGCAATGCCGCTCATGCGTTGCATACAATTGAGTAAAAGCCTTTCCCCAGATAGTATGGCACGAACCTTACCTTTAAGTCTTAGAATTACATCGCCCTTCCGCACATGATCTCCATCTTTGGCAAGCGGTTCTATGAGCATTTCAGGATCCAATTTGTGAAAAATAAGAGGAGCTAATTCCATTCCGGCAATTACACCCGATTCTTTCATAAGCAGATAAGCAGACTTTTCGGCATCAGCAGGAATGCTGGCCAAAGTAGAATGGTCGCCATCTCCCAGATCTTCCAGAAAAGCGCGGTCTATAAAATCGTTGATTAATTTGTCTGTGACATAAGGAGGTCTCATGCCACAAATGTAGGGAAAACGGGCCTATCGTTCCTTGGTAAATTCCAGACGATACACCTTATAAACCTCTTTGAATTTTTTGGCTCGAATAACTACCCTGTGAGAGCCTCCCGATGAGGCATAGGTACCAATAGCGTAGATAATTCCTCCAGAAGTATTGTTTCCATCGTGAACAAACTCAAAACCAGTAGAAGGGTACTGCTGAAAAAACTGCTTCAACATCACTTCTGCCTGATTGACACTGTATTCTTTTCTGTCGCCATCGAGCTTAATTTCCACCTTGCTATGCAGGTATTTAGTAAGTTCCTTGGAACTACTTGCCTTTAGTGCTTCCTCCACATTTCCTATAAAATCATCTTCCTGACCGAAAGCAGAGATAGAAATGAATAGAGTAAACAGTAATACTGTGTATTTCAGATAGGTTTTCATGATCTAGAACTTGCTTCCGTATAACGAAAATAATGCCAGTTATTTCACAGAATGGTTCAATCTAATGTTCAAATTAATAGAATGAATGTTCTCTTACAAACCCCCTCGAATTTTTATATTTGCCCTTATGGAGAAACGCGTTTTATTGATGATTCTGGATGGCTGGGGTTTGGCCAAAGACAAAAAGGTGTCTGCTATTGACCATGCCAACACACCAGTGATGGACAACCTTTTTCAAACTTACTCTCATAGCAAGCTCGAAGCATCGGGTTTAGCGGTAGGCTTGCCGGCCGGTCAAATGGGGAATTCTGAAGTAGGCCACATGAATATTGGGGCCGGAAGAGTGGTTTATCAAGACCTGGTGAAAATCAATAAAGCTGTTGAGGAGGGTACATTGGCTGAAAATGAAACCCTGAAAGCTACCTTAGAATATGCCAAGGCAAATGGAAAGAATATTCATTTGATGGGTTTAGTTTCTGATGGTGGTGTTCACTCCCATATCAATCACCTTAAAGGGTTAATGAGTATATGCGCTGATTACGGTTTGGAAAACGTATTCATCCATGCCTTTACCGATGGCCGAGATACTGACCCTAAAGGCGGAAAATCCTACATGACAGATGTAATTTCTCATGCTGAAAAAACCACTGGGCAGGTAGCGACCATTGCTGGCCGCTATTATGCTATGGATAGAGACAATAGATGGGAAAGGGTAAAACTGGCCTATGATGCCATGGTAAATGGCGTTGGAACAGCCTCTGAAAATCTGATTGCTTCGATTGAACAGTCATATGCAGATGGGGTAACTGACGAGTTTATTAAGCCAATCATCAACACTAGTAATGGAGTTCCTGTTGCAAAAATCGCTGAAGGCGATGTGGTTCTTTGCTTCAACTTTAGAACCGATCGTGGCAGACAAATTACTCAGGCACTTACTCAGGCAGATTTCCCTGAGCAAAACATGAAAAAGCTTTCTCTGAAGTATGTAACAATGACCAATTATGACGACTCTTTTAAAGGAGTCGATGTCATTTTCGATAAAGATAATTTGAATAACACGCTCGGAGAAGTGTTGGAGGGTGCCGGTAAAAAGCAGATTCGTATTGCTGAGACTGAGAAATACCCTCACGTAACTTTCTTCTTTAGTGGAGGTAGAGAAACTGAGTTTGAAGGCGAAAGAAGACTGTTATGTCCGTCTCCAAAAGTGGCTACTTACGATCTTCAGCCAGAAATGAGCGCCAATGACATCAAGGATGCCATTGTTCCTGAATTGCTGGCTAAGTCAGCAGATTTCATTTGTCTCAATTTTGCCAATGCCGATATGGTTGGCCATACCGGAGACTTTGATGCGGCCGTAAAGGCATGTGAAACGGTAGATGCTTGTGCTGGAGCTGTGTTAGATGCTGCCCTGGCAAGTGACTATGCATCTATAGTGATTGCCGATCATGGCAATTCAGACATTATGGTGAACCCTGATGGTACCCCAAATACCGCACATACAACGAACCTTGTGCCATGCATTCTGGTTGATAACGAATTGAAGCCTGCAATGAAAGATGGAAAACTAGGAGACTTAGCTCCGACTATACTCAAACTTATGGGTGTGGATATTCCTGCTGACATGACAGGCGATTTACTGTTATGAAGCAATTTCTTTTAGCAATTACCTGTGGCGTTCTACTGAGCTGTAATGTTCAACCCGAGAATACAGTTGATGGAGCGTCCTATTTCAACATAGAAGAGTTGCTCAATAAGGAGATTCAATACCTGATTGGGCAACAAGCTGGCTTGGAAAAAACGCTGAATTCTAATGGACAGTCAGAGACCACTCATATGGAACCTCAGACCAAGGAGGAATGGGAGTCTCAACTAAGCCTCTTTTTCGAAGCCAATATTGACAAGCCAGGACTGAGAGAAGCTTATCATGAGGAGGACCTCAGTACTGTGGATGGTATGAGTACAAAGATATATTCAGCCAAGTCTTCCAAGAGCTTTGTACAGACCTTGGAACTGTTATATAATAATGAAGTTCTAAAACAGATCAATATTCAGACGTCTGAAAAGAACGAAGTATACAGCAGTGGAAGAAATCTGAAGCTCTTCTTAGACAACGGAGGCCAACACATTGTTGGGTTTGATGTGTCTGGTGATGAAAAAATGAGAATGAAGGAGGCCATGAACTTTGAGGTCAAGGCCGTTATCACCTATTAAATTCTAAAGAGGGCATCCAGGAAGCTCATGTTCTCCTTACCCATCTTTACAATCATAATAGGAATATCATTCCCCTCTTCAACCAATTTTTCTGCCACAGAACCTATAAGAATAGATGCTGGTCCAGAACGCCCCTTAGATCCAATCATGATTAAATCTACACCCATCTCTGACCCTGTTCTGTAAATTTTATCTGCAGGATGTGGATCATCGTCCAAGGCATAAGTATGGTCATAGTCTACATCTTCCAGGTCCATTTTCCTGAAGAAGTTGTCACACTCCTTTTTGGTGTTTTCCAGCATGATATCGGCAAACTCTTCATAAGTCTTGCCCGATTTGTAATATCCGGTAGGCACTTTGTAAACGTGATTACTCAATAGTTGAGCTCCACATTTTTTCTGAATAGCGGCCCCAATTTCAAAGGCCATTTTTGAGTGATCCGAGTAGTCGATGGATACCAAAATTTTCTTCCACTCTAATGGAGGATTTTCAGTTACAAAAATGACAGAAGAGCTAATTGATTTGGCAATTTTCTTGGAGTTCAACCCTGACCCACTTAGCTCGGCTTTACGGCCTAAGAGCACCAAATCAATCACTTTCACCTTCGCAAGCTTCAGTATTTCATCAGTGATTTTACCTGTAGAAACCATCAGCTTCATTTCGCAATTGGCTGGCAGGGTAAAATGCTCATCTATTTCTTCCTGCATTTCTCTTTCAATGGCCTCATCTACCGGCCCAAAGACATCTCCATATTTTTGGTGAATCTCTTCGGGCAACTCCAGCGAGGTAGCCACATTAACAAAGTAAACGGTGTCTATGTCGAATACCTTGGCAGCCATTGAGGCATATTTTAGAAGGTAAACGTCCATCTGACTCAAATCTAGAGCCACTAGCATTCGTTGAAACTTACTTAAGTCTTGCATAGTTGTACTGCGGATTGACTCACAATTTATCGAATTAAACTCCTCCTTCTAACGCCATTCTTAAAATTTTGACGGATTTAGGAAATGTTTCCTCGATAACTAACTGGCTTTGTTAAATTTGCCGACCAAACGGAAAAAATGGCAAGGAGTAAGTTTTTGGAGCGGATGCAGGAAAAGTGGGAGTTGAAGTCAGCTTTTCAGACGGTAATGGTATTAATTGTTTTCGCCTTTACCGGATCAACAGTATTATTTATAAAGCCGCTGGTGTTCGACCTGGTCGGCTTTCATAATGTTCATGGTGTATTGGGAATCCTTCTGTATATAGTCTTGATATTTCCTCTTTATCAAATTCTTATTTTAATTTATGGCTTTCTGTTTGGTCAGTTTGCCTTTTTCTGGAATTGGGAGAAACAATTCGTGAAAAGAATGGGTAGACTTTTTGGCGGGAGAAAGAAAAGCTGAACCATTTTGATGGCATTGGGCTTATGTCAATGTCTTTTTATCTTTGAGTAGTGAATACTGATGTAAAGAAAATATTGAAAAATCATTCTCTAAGACTCACCCAGAGTCGTGGAGATGTTATTTCTGTTTTTTTAGATAAAAGCGTGGCCGTTAGCCATAGCGACATTGAGTCAGAGATAGATGGTAAATATGATAGAGTTACCATTTACCGTACCCTCAAATCTTTCATAGATAAGGGGCTTATCCATAAGGTGCTTGATGACAGCGGAGCTACTCGCTATGCCCTTTGCCACGACAATTGTTCGGAAGACTCTCACAAACACAATCACATACATTTTAAATGTCAGAAGTGTGATGAAACAACCTGTCTGGAGTTGGTTGATATTCCTGACGTAAAATTACCGCCAGGCTTTCAAGCTGTGGAAAGTAATTACCTCATCTCAGGTATTTGTAAAAAGTGCAATCAGTAGACAGCGTCTTCCTCTAATACTTTCTTTTGGATAGGGCTTCCTGAACCATCGGGCCAGAAGATGCCGGGAGGCAGATCGATTTTAGGCCCTGATTCGGTAATTATACCACCATCATTATCATCTTCACTAGACTTCTTTCTCCTTTTCATCAAGGTAAATGTCAGGTATGTGAGCAACACATAGGTTAAGCCTGATAAGATAAGATCGTAGTAAAAGCTGCTCATGAGTAACTAATATACTCATAAAACATGATGTTGTTATAAAAATTACAGCGCAAAGAAGATAAGCCAAACCAAAATAAAGGTCGGAATTAGAATAGGAACGGAGAACCTAAGTATATATCCGAAGAATGACGGCATATGAATACCTGTCTGCTCAGCAATAGACTTCACCATAAAATTCGGTCCGTTTCCTATGTAGGTCATTGCCCCAAAGAATACAGCACCAATAGCGATTGCTTTTAGGTTAATTACCGAATCGGGATATACACCACCGGCAGCATAAGCCTGCACGTCTGCAATAACGCTGATATCTCCTCCTTGAGAAGCCAAGGCAGCTGCAAGGAAATTCAAGTAAGTAGGTGCATTATCTAAGAAACCAGAAAGGAATCCTGTTCCCCAATACAGCGTATTAGGACCAATAAGTGCTACACCAGTTTCTGATTGAGCAAATTCAGATACAAGCGCCAATGCAGGCATCATGGTGCCGAATATACCAACGAAGATAAATGCTACTTCCCGAATAGGTTCAAAATTGAATTCATTACCATTGATGGCATCTTTGTTGGCGAATTTGTAAGAGAATATTCCAACAGAGAACATGATTATCTCTCTAAGAAAGGAGAACTTCTGCCCATCATATACAATAGCCGGTACACCATCAATTACATTAGGATCTAGAAAAACGGAGGCTATTACTATAGCCAGCCAGAGGAAATTCTTACTCCCTATGATGGTGGTTTTTCCTGAGAATTCTATTTCCTCATCCAAGTCATGGTCGACATTCCTCTTATCCATGAAATAGAACATGCCGGCCAAAATTATCAGAGCAAATACCCACGGCACAGCATTATGCACCACAGTCCACATAAAAGGCACTCCTTTTAAGAATCCTAAGAAAAGTGGTGGGTCACCAATTGGTGTTAAGGCTCCTCCAATATTACTTACCATAAAGATGAAGAAGATAATGTGGTAAGGTCTTATTCTTCCTTGATTCAGTCTGATGAAAGGACGAATTAGAAGCATTGAAGCTCCGGTAGTTCCTATAAGGTTAGCAATAACAGCTCCGACTAAAAGCAAGCCTACATTCGCCATTGGGGTAGCTCTCTTATCTACTTTGATCATTATTCCCCCAGAGGCTATGTAAAGTGATGAGAGCAGGGCAATGAATTGTACATATTCAGCTAAAGCATGCACTGGAGCATGAGTATTCTCCAACCCGAATAAATAGTAAAGTACCACTATGGCGGCTAAACCAACCGCAACAATTGGGTAGTTTTTATGCCAGAAATGCTCGTAGAATAGTGGTCCGGTGGCAATCATTCCTAATAAAAGAACGAACGGTATTACAGACCAGCCCGGAGGTGCAGACTCATGGTGCTCACCCTCTTCATGATCATCTGAAGCATGATCCTGATCCTCAGCATGTTCATCATCAGAATGATGATCTTCCTGAACCAAGGCAACCATCTCACCTTCAACCATAGATTCTGCCCTAAGCTGAGATATGGGGGCAAACGTTGCCAACATAATGCTTACTAAGAGTAGAATGATAGATTTTTTCATGAAGGTCGGAGTGAGTTACTAAAATAAATGAGTTGAATCAATATTCAAACCTCCTCATCGGGATGGCAAGATACGGCAAGCTTTATAAACGAGCATTACCTTAAAATAAAATTATTGATAATCGGTTAAAGACCGACAATATCTCCACCACAAACATCATAATCGGCACCCGTAACTGAGGCAAGGCAGTTGGCTTTATTTTCCAATCTTAATAACCCAAGATAAGCAAAAACTAAAGCTTCTTTAAATTCAATAATCTCTTGGCTTGGTAATACAACATATGCTCTTGAAAAGCGCTTTAAACGCGAAATAAAGAAATCATGATATGCTCCTCCACCTGTTACTAAAACACTATGCCCGGAACTATTATTAATTACGTCTGCAATTTGAATGGCAGCATGCTCAACATAGGTGGCCATTTTATCTTCCAAGCAAATTGATGAATTTCTGAGTAGTGGTTGCCAATCTTGAAGATAGTCTTCAAGACCTAATGACTTGGGAGCAGGTTTATGGATGTAGCCAACATCATTGAGTGCTTGGAGCAAGTTTGTATCAACTCTACCTCCACTGGCCAATTCACCCCCGCTATCATACCTCAAACCTTTTTGATCTGCAAATTCATTCAATGCCATATTAAAAGGACAAATATCAAACGCGAGTCTGCTACCATTTTTATTGAAAGAAATGTTGGCAATACCTCCGAGGTTCAAGGCTAAATCATACTCAGTAAATAGATCCCTATCGCCAATGGGCACTAAGGGAGCTCCCTGCCCTCCTGCTTTCACATCGGCCTGACGGAAATTACTAACAACGGGAATTCCGACTGCATCAAAAATTCTTTGGCCAGAACCAATTTGAAGAGTTACTCCCTTTTCGGGCTGGTGAAATACAGTATGTCCGTGTGAAGCAATCAAATCTACTTGCGATTCACTGCGCTGAAGGAAGTTCCGAATAGCCTCACCAATGTAATAGCCTAAGGTTTCGTTCAGTTTATTCAGCATGTCTTCAGAAAAGGTGATGGCCTCCTTCAGCTGAGACTGAAGTTTCTCGGGGTAGGTCAAAGTTTCGGTTTGCTGAATTTCAAAAGTCCAGGGGGTAATAGGGGAATTACGAGTGAAATGTACTAGAGCCAGATCAAGCCCGTCCAGAGAGGTGCCCGACATTACTCCTATTACCGAGTATTCGTTTCGGCCTATAAGTTCATTTGTTATATCTTCTTTCATCCCGCTATAATCATTGTGTATACCCAGTCTAAAACCACCTGATTTCTAACCTGTTGCAAAACTCTTATGAATTAGCAAACGATTGCTGTTCTCAAATTTTGTTAAAAATGCTGGCAATTAGCCCTTTGCACTGCCCAAGAACTCGAAAACATTTGAATCTAATCGAAAAACTGACATCTTTGTAACCCTCAAAATTGTGCATGTTGAAAATATCTGTGTTAAGGCGTTCTAAGTGTAAGTTGAGATATTTGAATCTGGCTTTTTTACTGAGTTTAGTGGTAATCCAATCTGTCCAGGCTCAGAGTGACCAATCGAGCTATTCCGCTTTAGGAGTTGGAAGCTTAAATTGGTCTGGTTTTGCCCAAAATGAGGCAATGGGAGGCTTGGGTATCGGATACAATACCAAATATTTCTACAACGACATCAACCCTGCTTTGCTAGGTGTGAATCAGGAGGCTGTTTTTCAATTAGGTACAGCGTTAGATTTCCGTAATATCACCAACGGTAATAGTTCTTACAGAACAATTTCTGGAGGGTTCAAAGAATTCGCCATGAGTGCACCAATCGTGTACAATAAGTGGAATATTGGACTATCCCTCACTCCTTATACAAGTGTTAATTATGGGTTTACACAAGAAAAAGCCGGTCCTGCCGGAGGAACAACCTTTGTAGATGTAACAGGACGTGGAGGTATAGACCAAACCAATCTGGCTACTTCTGTAAAGCTTGGTAACCTATCTATTGGTCTAAAGGGAACTTACTACTTCGGTACTATTACTAATGAAGACAAGTTTATTCTAAACGATATCAATTCTACATTCGCCACAACTTTGGTAAACAAAAGAAGAAGCTTTGGTCAATTAGCGGCCAGTGCAGGTCTCTATTACCAGGTTCCGCTTGGCAATAATCAAAGAATTAACATTGGGGCTTACTACAATCCGAGCTTCGACATGAGACAAAAAAGGCTGGTAACCTTTGAAAATGAGACTCCTAATGGGACAACCACCAGTGTAGATACACTCACCTATGTTCAAAAGGAATACATTAAAATACCTGAAAGAATGGGATTTGGTATTTCTTATGAGAAGGTCAGAGCATTGGCTATAGGCTTAGATGTTCAGATGCAGAACTGGGAGACCTATCAAAATAATCAACAAAGCACCGAATCCTTTTATGGCCAGGCACTTAGAGTGGCCTTGGGAGCAGAGTATATTCCAAACATTGAGCAACCTACAAGGTTATTTAATGTAACCAGTTTCCGTTTTGGCGTTCATTATGAGAAAACTCCGTTTTTGATTAATAATGAGACAGTTAATGATCTTGGTATAAATTTTGGAGTATCAGTGCCGTTGAGTTCATTCTGGGGATTATCTCACTTGAACTTAGGTGTCACGGTTGGTCAGCGCGGAAATATATCAACGGCTGGTCTGGTTCGTGAGAATTATTTAAAATTGAACCTTGGTTTCTCTTTACAAGATATAACCTGGTTCTCGAAGCAAAGATTTAACTAAAACTACTGATATTATGAGACTAAAAGCTCTAATGATTCTAGCCATGGTGGCGCTATACTCTTCGGTAAGCGCTCAATTCTATTGGCCGGAGGATCCAGAACAAAGATCTGAAGCCCAAACGCTTTGGACGCTTTTTGACGATAATTACCGCGCTGGTAATTTTGAGGCATCTAAGCCTCATCTAACGAAGCTGTTAGAAAAATACCCTAAGCTGAGTACTTCATTATACATTAATGGAATTAAGGTTTGGGACGAAACTTTCAGCAACGCTAAAGAAGAAGCAAAGAAAGAAGAGGCTGCGAATACAGTAATGAAGCTGTACGACATGCGTTTCGAAAACTTTGACGGTCAGGAAGCAGATGTAATTGATAGAAAAGCTATCGATGCTTTTAAATACTATTACAAAGACGCTGAGAAAACTCAGATGCTCTTAGATATTTTCGATAGAGCGTATGAATTGAAAGGTGTTGACGCGTTCTATCCATTGGGAAGATATTATATGAACCTTGCTGGTTTGGCTTTTGCCAGATCTAACGTGAGCATCGATAAAGACAGAATTCTTGAGATTTATGAGCAGTGTACTGAGCATATTGACCATGAAATTGCTGATGCAAAAGCTTCCAACAAAAGCACTAAGAGATATGACGAGATCAAAGAGTTTATCGACAAGAAACTCGCTGATATGGGTATCATAGACTGTGACTTTATTGTGAATAAGTTGGTTCCTGAATTCGAGAAAAACCCGAATGATGCTGAATTGGCTAACAAAATATTTGTATTCGCTTTCGATGGTGGATGTACTGATGCTGACTGGTTTGTGAAAGCCGCAGAAACTCACTTCGCTAATGCTCCTCAATATGGGGTTGGTTACCTTTTGGGTGTTAAGTTTGGCGCTGAAAAGGAGTACGAAAAATCTAAAGAGTACTTCATGAAAGCGGCTGAACTTACGGAGGATAACACTGATAAAGGTAAGGCGTTAAAGCAAGTGGCTTCTACTGAAAGAATTAATGGTAACTATGCTGAGGCTAGAAAATTTGCCATTGAAGCTGCTGAAGTTGATCCAACCCTTAAAGGCGATATGTACGAACTGATTGGTGACATGGTAATGGCCAGCACTCAGTGCGACAAGCAAGTAAGTCAGGTTGACGATAGAGCCAGATACATTGCTGCTTATGATTACTATGCTATGGCTGGTAACAATGCAAAAATGGCTCAGGCTAAAGCTCAGTTTCCTGCCATTTCCAGCATCTTTGAGGAAAATAAAAAAGAAGGAGATTCTATGACTGTTGGTTGCTGGATTAACAAGACAGTTAAACTGCAAAGAAGACCTGATCAATAGATATTGAAATAAGATTTTAGAACGGTCTTTTCTTTAAAGGAAAGACCGTTTTTTATTAATGAAAAAGTTAAACCTCATTTTCTTTTTTGCCATTGTGGCTCTTGGGCTAAGTTCCTGCTTTTCTGAGCAGAAAAGGCTAGCCGACATGGAAGTATATGAAGGCCCAATGTATGAGTCAGAAGATGTGAAAATACTATTCACAGATTCTACCGTAGTACGAGTAATCATCTTTGGCGCCAAGCAATTGCAACATCAGAATGGAGATGTGGAATTTCCTGAGGGTATAAAGATTGTATTCTACGATAAAAATGGAGATCAAACCTCCGAATTGACTGCCCAAAGTGGGTATAAGGAAAATGACAGTAACCTTTATCGCGCCAATGGCGATGTATTTGTCAATAACCTGCAAATCAAACAAACGTTGAAGACTGAAGAACTTTTCTGGAGTCCGGAATCGGAAAAAATCTTTACCGATAAATTTGTGATTGTTGAAACGGAAACTCAGTTTATTCAGGCAGAGGGTATGACAGCCCCTCAAGATTTCTCATCTTATGAGTTTACCAACCCAAGAGAATCTACAACCATTTTAAAAGAGACCTTTTGAAAAATCTAGGAGACACTATCTTTTTCTCGCTAAGTGTGGCATTCTTCATTATCGGTGTCCATTTAACAATGGCTTATGACATTGGTGTTTCATACTTTTTTTTCATGGTATCACTTGGTTTACTATTTTTAGTAAGATATAGAAGGGCCAAGCGAAAGGAAGCTGAAAAACAACCTCCTGCCAAGACTTCTAAAAAGACAAAGCATAAGCGCTAATGGATACTTACCAACTGACCATGATTTTGGTCTGTCTTATTCTCTCAGCATTCTTCTCAGGAACTGAGATAGCCTTTGTAAGTGCCAGCAAACTTCAGATAGAACTCCAAAGTCAGCAGGGAAAACTAGCCGGGAGAATTCTCGCATTCTTTACCCAAAAGCCTTCGAGACTGATTAATACTGCTTTGGTGGGTAACACAATATCCTTGGTTATCTATGGTATTTTCATGGCCAGCGTATTAGAACCATGGATTGCTAGTAAACTTCCGGAAAGCTTCAACTCACAGAGTACGGTGGTTATTCTGCAAACCATTCTTTCCACCATGATTGTGCTTTTTACGGCCGAGTTTACGCCTAAAAGTATTTTCCTTCTCAACCCGAATAATCTTCTCAACCTTCTGGCCATCCCGATGATTATCATCTTCACCATTATGTTTCCGGTGGTATGGCTTATTGAACAGATGTCGAAGTTCATTATCCTTTTTGTGTTGAGACAGCCCTATTCAGAAGATAGGCAGGTATTCGGGCTAACTGATTTAAGCAACTACATCAAGCTGAACACACGAGATGATATAAGGAAATCTAAGGTTGAACTCGATACAAAAATCTTCAACAATGCCCTGGAGTTTAAAACAGTTCGGATCAGAGAGTGTATGATTCCGAGAACCGAAATTTCTTCGGTGGATATAGATGACACAGTAGAAGACCTCAAAAATGAGTTTATTGAAAGTGGTCACACCAAAATCTTGGTTTACCGAGAAAGCATTGACGATGTGATAGGCTATTGCCATGTATTAGACCTCTTTAAAAAACCGAAGGATATTGAGAGCATGCTTACTCCAATCATTATTGTGCCGGAAACCATGTTGGCCAATGAGTTGATGATTCAGTTCATTCAGGAGAGAAAAAGTCTTGCATTAGTAGTAGATGAATTTGGTGGAACATCTGGTATTGTGAGCCTTGAAGATGTGATTGAGGAGATTTTTGGAGAAATTCAGGATGAGCACGATGAAGATGAAGACTGGGTGGAACAGAAAATAGATGAAGGTAAATACATACTCAGTGCTCGCCACGAAATAGACTATCTGAACGACAAATACGACTGGGATATACCGGAAGGCGATTACGACACTCTTGGAGGCTTTATTCTATCGATAACCGAGAGTATTCCCGAAGTTCACGACATCATAAAGCATGGGGCATTTGAGATTAAAGTTGTCTCTATGGAAGACGCTCGAATAGACAATGTTTTGTTTATCTGTCACTCTGACGAAGAAGACTGATTCTTAGGCAGTTTTACGGCATTTTTCCTTTGACTTTCGGGCATAATTCAATTATGTTTGCGCCTATTTAAAATTTAACCAATGTCTATAATCAATACGCTTCGTGAGAAGATGGGACGACTCCTGGTAGTCGTAGTGGGATTTTCGATTTTAGCTTTTGTATTAACCGATTTAGCTACCAACCAGAATTTATTTGGTGGAGGTGCTAGAAATGTAGGTGAAATCGATGGAGAAGAAATTTCTCAGGAGGATTTTGCTGCCATGGTAGACAATGCCATGAGAAGCTACGGTTACCCTTCGGGCAACCCACAACTTACTCAATATATGAGAGATCAGGTTTGGCAAAACCTTATCAATCAAGTGGCTTTCTCTAACAAACTTCAAGATCTCGGCTTAGAGATCAGCGACAATGAAAGAGTAGATATGGTTCAGGGTAAGAACCTTTCTCCGGTAATGCAGAGTTTCTTCAACCAATATCTTGGTAGCACAGAACCTGTAGCTGTAAAGAACTTCCTTGCCAACATTAATATGTATGGTCCTGATGCCGCATACTATTTCAGCAATGCTGAGGCTCAAGCCATCAACAACAGACAAAGAGAGAAGTTCGAAAGCCTTCTTACTAAAACTCTATACGTTACGCTTGCTCAAGCGCAACAACAATATAGCTCACAGTTTGCCTTTGCAGATGTAGACTATCTACACGTTCCATTCAGTAGTGTTAGTGACGATCAAATCGGCCAGATTTCTGATGCTGAAATCTCTAGCTACCTGAATGCTCATGAAGACGATTATACTGTAGAGGAATCTAAAGATGTAGAATACGTTTCATTCCCAGTTGTTCCTTCTGCTGCTGACTCGGCTATGTACAGCCAGCAAATGGCAGAAATTAAAGCAGCTTTCGAAGATGAAACTACCAATGACTCTACATATGCCATCAGCATGACTGAGCAAGGTCTTGGCTTCAATACTTACGATCCAAGTGCATTGCCTAACTCATTGGCCAATAACCTTACTACTCTTAACAAAGGAGATATTGTAGGCCCTGAACTTCAGAATGGTATTTATACTATTCATAAAATCACTGACATTGTTCCTTCAGAGAACGCTTTTGCAAGAGCAAGCCAGATTGTTTTCTTCCTTGCAGGAAAAACTCCTTCTGAGCAGTCTAGCGTAAGACAAACAGCAAGAGATGTATTGAGAAGAATTAACAATGGTGAAGGTTTCGAAGCATTGGCAAGAGAGTATAGCGATGGTCAGTTCAGCACCAGCGGTGGTGATTTAGGCTGGATCAGAGATACCGATGCCAAAGTAGCTGATGTTAAAGACGAAGTATTCGGAGCTAGAAGAACTGGTTTGATCAACAGATTGATCGAAAGAAACGATAAAATTTACATCGTAAACGTTACTCAAACTTCAATTAAAAACAGATATAAAGTTGCTCAGGTAATTGTTGAAATGGTTCCTTCTTATGAAACCAGCAACGATGTATACCTTCAGGCTGCTGAATTTGCTGCTAACGTAAGTAACACTGAAGAATTCAGAGATTACGCTGCCAACAATGGCTACTCTGTTTTCCAGGGAACCAAAATTGGTAAAGACGCCATGTCTATCGGTAGATTAGAAAATGCACGTCAGATAGTAACCTGGTTATATGGCGAAGCTTCTATTGGAGATGTTAGCGACTTCGATCTTGATGGTGAATATGTGGTTGCTGTGTACACCAACGAAACGGAAGAAGGGGTTCAGTCTGTCGATGATGTAAGAGCTGAGATTACTGAAATCCTTAAAAACGAGAAAAAGGCTGAGTTCATTAAGTCTAAGCTTGGTGGCCTTTCTGGTACAGTGAGCGAAGTTGCTGCGGCTTATGGCCCTGAAGCACAAGTTTTCTCCAATCAGAGTGTGAAGATGGATGATAACAGCCTTGGTACTTTGGGTTTTGCTCCTGAAGCTATTGGCGCTGCTAATGGTCTAAGAACAGCTGGTCAGAAAGCTGCTCCTCAGGTTGTTGAAGGTTCTGGTGTGGTTCTAATTCAATTGAACTCAAGAACTGAGGCTTCTGACTTGGGAGACTATACATTGTACGAGAACGAGCTGCTTCAGCAGGCGAGCAATAGAATTGTTCAGAATCTGTTGAATGCTATCACTGAAAAAATTGAGGTAAAAGACGAGCGCTATAAATTCTTCTAAGAATTGCTCAACTCAAAGGATTAAAGAGGCTTTTGATAGAGCCTCTTTTTTTGTTTAACTTTTAATCAAAGACCTGCTTATGGCCAGTCAAAAATTTGATACCGAAGAGTTCAGAAATCAACTTGAAACGGCTCACAAATTTCCAGCATTATATATGTTCAAGTTTATTGTGTTGGAAGAGAAGAAGGAAGAAGTAAAAGCGCTATTTCCATTAAATGAAGTGAGCTTTAAGCCATCGAGCAAAGGCAAATACATGAGTGTTACAGCCAGTGTAATGGCTCATTCAAGCGAATATGTGATTGACATTTACAAAAAGGCCCACGAAATAGAAGGCATTATTGCACTCTAATGAAAAGAATCTGTCTCATCATATTCCTCGGCATATTCCTCTATGGCTGCAACGCTCAGAAGGAACAAAATACTATTGAGGAAGAGGTGCAGAAACAAGAAGTTCCAAAGGTGGCTAGTCCTGAAGCCGTTGAGCCTGTTTTTTCAGATGACATCGAAGAAAAAAGAACTGACTGGCAAAACCCTGAGACAGTATTGCAGGCCTTTGGCAACCTCACAGATAAAACGGTAGCTGATATTGGTGCTGGTGCTGGCTATTTTAGCTTTAAGCTGGCCAGAGTAGCAGGTAAGGTGATTGCGCTGGATATAGACCCCAATGCGCTGGAGTATATCAACGAACAGAAGGAGATAGTGGGTAACTGGGCCAAGAATATTGAAACGCGTCTCACACCACCTGATGTGCCTAACCTGCTTCAAAATGAGACAGATGCAGTGCTCGTAGTGAATACTTTTTGTTTTATCCCAAAGCAAATCAACTATTTCGAGCGACTGAAGGATGGAATGAAGTCCGGAGCGGAGCTGGTCATAGTGGACTTTAAAAAGGGTGAAATACCGGTTGGACCATCAGAAGATCGAAAAATGGATGCGGGAGAAGTGAGAACCATCTTACGCAAAGCAGGTTTTAGAAAAATCTCAGTCGATGAAAGTAGCCTGCAATACCAGTACATCATTAAGGCACAGAACTAAAAAGCTTATGTGGACAGAAAAGGATAACAAACTTACCAAGACCTTCGAATTCAAAGATTTCACCGAAGCCTTTGGTTTTATGACGAAGGTAGCCATTGAAGCCGAAAAGATGAATCATCATCCTAATTGGTCGAATGTCTGGAACAAAGTGAGCTTTGAGCTAACCACTCATGATGCCGGCAATACGGTGACTGAAAAAGATCGTAAATTGGCCGAAATCATAGACCAACTGGCCTAATGCCCGAAAAGATCAACCTCTATTTAGTACCAACTCCAATTGGAAACCTCGATGACATCACGCTAAGGGCCATCAAGGTATTGAACGAGGTAGATGTTATTCTGGCAGAAGACACCAGAACTTCAGGCAAGCTCCTGAAGCATCATAACATCAGCAAACCACTTCAGAGCTACCACATCTTTAATGAGCATCAGGCAGCAGCCAAATTGGTAGAGCGCATGAATGCCGGAGAAACCTTTGCCCTGATTTCAGATGCAGGAACACC
>JABXIP010000360.1 GCA_013373005.1 Cytophagia bacterium
ACCCCGACACTCTTACGAGGTCAGGGCTTCTATTCACCTAAACACTGTAGTAATGATGGTTACTTCTTAACCATCAACTTCAGATTTCTTACCTGGCCTGCGGTGACAAGCCTTACAATGTATACTCCACTTGGAAGGTGAGCTGCATCGTAGCCTACCTCTATCTCGGTGTTGGCTTCCAAGTCTCCCTTGTACAACTCATCCATTTCTACTCCGCTGGTGCTCATCAGTGCCAACCTTGCCGGGCCACTGATGTTGCTGGAGATCTTCATGTAGGTCATGCCTGCAGTTGGGTTCGGATAGCTCTCCAAGGTGAGCTCTGGTATAAACAGCTCTTCTCCTTCTGGTTTAGCTGGCTCTCCCAGACCAAAGTCACTGGCTCCCATGTTTAGGTTACAGCTACCAAGTACTGCTCCTTTTCTTAAGTAGTCTTGTACTTTGTCTTGCTTCACCTGCTTGGTCTCGCCATTGTAGCACATATCTACATATTCACCCAGGCCTGTGATATCTATCACATTGATGCTGACCATGCCGGTGCTCATGTTGCCGTTGTAGTCTCTGGCTGTTACTTGCAGCTGGTTGATGCCTGCATCTTCCACTCCGTACTTCTGCTTGTCGAAGTATACTTTGTACACTCCACAGTTGTCTGTTACCAGTGGCTCGATGTCCTCATCTTTCAGATACTCGTACTTCTCGTCTACTTTGGTGTATTCTACATACTCCCACTTCCATTTCTTACCATCTCGCACTCTTTCCTTCTTGTAGTAGGTACTCGTCTCATTGTATACCACAAGGGTTACAGGGCCTGCTGCAATCTCCGGAGCCAGCTGGTCTTCTACCACTACGTAGCTTTCTACCTGATCTGTATTGCCTGCCGCATCGGTGATGGTCAGCGTTACTCTATGACCTTTCAGTCTGGTCTTTCTGGTCTTCTTATGACCATAAGCTCTGCCTCTGCCCGGATCGTTGCTTTCGTCATCATCGTCATAGTTATGGCCTTTGCCATGCGTATGCTTGTGACCTTTGCAGCTTTCTTCTTCTGAGTATACATAGAAGCTTGAGCCTCTGCCTACGTCTTCACAGTCGAAGGTGGTCTGGTCTAGGCTTAGCGTAATACAGGCTGTATTGTCATAGCTGCCGCCATCTACCTGTGATGGATCGATGGTTACTGTACCGTCTGCTCCCAGGCTTACTGTAATGTAGTCTAGGGCTATGGCTGTTGGAGCTATGTTGTCTTCTACTGTTACTTCTACCGGTACCGTAGTAGAGTTACCACTCTGGTCTGTAGCCGTCAGGTTCACTGTAGTGGTTGGGTAGTCGTTACAGTCGAAGCTGTCTTTGTCGAAGCTGTAGCTTACGATAGTACAGTTGTCACTGGTATAAACAGTGCCCTCTGGTACTGCTACCAATCCGCAGTTGTCTATATCGAAGGTAAAGTGACCCTTTTCCTCATCGCCTTTTCTGTTTTCATATTCGAACCAGCCGGCCATGCCATTGTTACCATTCACAAGGTTGGCGCCTATTCCTGACTGGAAGCCAAACTTCTCATGGCCATTGCTGAGGCTTACGGTCTCTCCGGCATTTCTGCCAACTCCTGTTAAGCTACCTGACTGAAGGTTGTAGTAAGTCCAGTCTTTGTACAGGTCTTTTACTTCCCACCATTCGCCTTTGAAGGTGTTGCCCATGGCTTTCCACTCTTCCCAACTGTAGCCTTGTCCAAGGTTCAGTGTTACCACCCACTGGTCTGTGGCATCTTCCGTACTTTGAAGTGTACCTGTTACTGATGCTGTACCGGCTAGTGACTTAGTAATGGTTCCGGCTGTAGTGAAGGTAAATCTGGCATCTTTTGGTTTTGCCTTGTCTCTTCCTTCTCCTTTACCTCTGTCATCATCATCTCCTCGGCCTTTGCCTTTCCAGAAGCTGCCCCAGTTACCCCAAAGGTTAGCGCCTGAGGCTCCATTATTATCAAGGCTGTTTTCGTTGTTCACTCCGGTGGCAAGATCTGATCCTTCTCCAGGAAGGTATTTCTTCAAGAACATTCCGAAGTCTTCACCATCAGTTACTTCACACTCTGTATCTCTTCTTAAATCATCTTCTGAGAATAGAAGAACATCTTCAGGGGTGATGCTGGCTGTACCGTTTTCATCCAGGGTTACGGTAATGCCTTGCACTCCTACTGTCGGTGCGATGTTGTCGATTACTGTCACCACTGCTACTCCGGTGTTCACGTTGCCGTTTACATCCGTTGCTGTGAGGGTCACATTGTTATCACCAAGGTCTGAACAGTCGAAGCTGTCGATATCTATCGTGATACTGGCTACTCCACAGTTGTCATAGGTTCCTCCGTCTACATCGCTTACTGTGATGGAGGTGTTGCCTGCTTCATCAAGGTATACCTCAATGTTTTGTGGCACCACTGTTGGAAGAATGCTGTCTTCTACGGTTACTGTTGCTGTTGCACTGGTTTCATTGCCTGATGCATCGGTAGCGGTCAGGGTTACCGTATTGGCTCCTACATTATCACATGTGAAGCTGGTATTGTCAAGACTTAGCGTGAAGCTACAGTTGTCGAAGCTACCATTATCTACACTTGATGTGGTGATAGAGGCTTCTCCGTTTTCATCCAGCTGGATGGTGATGTCTTGAGTGATTACCGTTGGGGCAATCACATCGATCACTGTTACTGTGGCTGTTGCTGAACTTACATTGCCATTGACATCGGTTACCGTTAAGGTTACCGTGTTAGCTCCTGTGTCTGCACAACTGAAGCTGTTGTTATCCAGTGCATAGCTGGCTATTCCACAGGCATCATTACTTCCATTATCAATATCTGAAGTAGTGATGGTAGCTGAACCATTTTCATCCAGTTCTACTGTGATGTCCTGAGTAATTACTTCAGCTGCAATCTTGTCTTCTACTGTTACAGTTGCAGTTCCTGTACTTATGTTGCCGTTGTTATCAGTTACTGTCAAAGTCACTGTGTTGGCTCCTACGTTTGAACAATCGAAGTCGTATTGGTTCAAGGCATAGCTGGCAATTCCACAGGCATCATTTGATCCATTATCGATCATACCTGTAGTGATACTGGCGTTGCCGGTGGCATCTAGCTGAACAGTGATGTTCTGAGTGATTACCTCGGCTGCAATCTTGTCTTCTACTGTTACCGTTGCAGTGCCAGTACTTATGTTGCCATTGTTGTCAGTTACTGTTAAGGTCACTGTGTTGGCTCCTACGTTTGAACAATCGAAGTCGTATTGGTTCAAGGCGTAGCTTGCAATACCACAGGCGTCATTCGAACCATTGTCGATCATGCCGGTAGTGATGCTGGCGTTGCCATTAACATCTAGTTCTACTGTGATGTCCTGAGTGATTACCTGAGCTGCTGTAACATCTCTTACGGTAACAATGGCTTCTTTCTCTTCTACAGCACCTGATAAGCCTGAATTGCTAGTAGCAATCAGCTTCACTACGTTATCGCCAACATCCCCACAACTAAATTCCGAACGGCTTAGGCTTAATACAAAAGAGCAGTTGTCAAAAGTACCAGCATCAACCATATCTGGAGTTATACTGGCATAACCGTTTTCATCTAGATCAACAATTATATTCTGTGTAAGAACAGTAGTAGCGATGTTGTCTCTTACCTGAACTATGGTTTGGCCTCTATTGACATCCATATTTCCATTGACATCATAGGCTCTCAAAGTCACCACGTGATCTCCAATATCATCACAATTGAAGTTTGACTTATCAATTTCCAGTCTATCTATTCCGCAATTGTCATATGAACCATTATCAACATCAGCAGGGGTAATTGAAACCTGACCATTTTCGTCTAAATAAACAGTAATGATCTCCTTGGCAACAACCACTGGTTCCATGGCATCCTGAATAGTGAGTATAGATGTTGCCGTGTTTGTATTTCCACTTGCATCCACTACTGTTAGGGTAATTACATTGTCACCCACATTGCTACAGTCAAAGTCAGTCTTATCGATCGAAATTGTGACTGGCCCACCGCACTCGTCAAATGAGAAGTTGTCTATGTCCGTAGCCGTAATGCTCAGCCTGCCATTTTCATCTAAACCATAAGTTCTATTCTTGGCCTGAGCAGTTGGAGCTGTAACATCTCTTACGGTTACTGTGGCCATAGCTGTATTAATATTGCCATTCACGTCAGTGACAGTTAAAGTGACTATGTTGTCACCCAAATCCTCACAGGTAAAGAATTCTTTGTCTAAAATGATGCTTTGTATGTCGCAATTATCAAAAGAACCATTATTGACTTGAACTGGTGTAATTGAAACTCCACCATTGCTCAAATCAACTATCAAGTTTTGAGTCAATACAGTTGGCAGAATAGCATCCAATACTGTAACAATTGCTTCGCCTGAAGCAGAACTACCCAAAGTAGAAGTGGCCGTCAGGGTCACTGTGTTTTCACCGACATTTTCACAACCAAAGACCGTGATATCCAGTGACAAACCTGAAAGACCGACCACAGAACTAGAACCATCATCAACATCTTCAGGTGCAATGGTAACAGAACCACTAGCATCGAGATAGACGGTAATATCTTGTGTAATTACTGTAGGAACAGGGTCGATAACAGTCACAAGCACATCAACCGTATTGGCATTTCCGCTTGGGTCTGTTCCTGTAAGTTGTATAGTGACAGGACTGTTCAAAGCCTCGGTAGCTCCGAATGTATCCTGACTTACGGTATAAGTTACAGGACCGCAATTGTCAAATCCTGAATCCAGTACATCTTGTGGAGTAATAGATACAGTCCCGGAGGCTGTAAGTGTAACTTCTATTGGTTTACCAACTACTGTTGGGGCTATTTCATCTAAAACAGTAACAATGGCAGTTCCAGTTGCAGAATTACCGTTTAGGTCTGTAACCGTAAGCGTCACTTCATTAAGTCCTGTTTCAGTATTTCCTTCGCTCCAGGCAGAAGTATCATTTAAAGAACCGTTGTTACCATTGCCTGAGACATCTTCAAGTGTATTTCCTGAACCTTCATTCAAATCCCAGTACCCAATTAAATCAGTGTGCTGGGAAGAAACGGTTCCGTTCATGCTTGCTTCAATCTCCTGTTGAGTTCTTATGGTATTCCAAACTTTGACATCATCGATAATTCCCGTGAATGGATTATCGCCTTGATTGTAGCCTATTCCTAATGAATTACCAGTTGTGTTAATATTACCACTTCCGGTAGCCACCAATTGACCATTGAGATATAGGTGGGTACTTCCAGGCTGATAGGACACCGCCACATGTATCCATTCGTTCACTGGAAGTTGTTGAGGATTTCTAGCACCAGAAGAGTACAATGTCAAGTAACCTCCGTTTTCCAGACCGAAATAAGGAGCATCATTGTCGAACTCTAAAAGAGTTCTCCATCCACTTGCATTGGACCTATTAAAAATCCAGGCTTCAAGTGTAAATACTCCTGGAGCAGAAAAGTTTTGAATTAAAGCTCCTCTGTTCACTCCATTGATATCCAATGCAGCACTACCTCCACCAAGATCAGCACAATCAAATTCACTAACATCAAGGCTCAAGCTTACTTGGCCTGATGCATCAGACGAACCATTATCTACCTGCTCCGGAGTTATACTTGCATTTCCGCTAGCATCAAGATATACGGTTACATCTTGCGTAATGACTGTGGGATCGGTTGTGTCAACAATCTGAACAGTTCTGTTAGCTGTGGTTTCATTACCGCTTTCATCAGTTGCTGTATAAGTCACTGTATAGGTACCCGGATTATTAACATCGACCGGATTGTCAGTAATTAGTGTCGGAGAACAGTTATCTGTGGCAACTGCTCCTTCATCTGTATAAGGAGAATAAGCCTCATGCTGAACTATCGCGTCTCCATTCAATGTAATTACAGGAAGAATATCGTCAACAATAGTCACAGTGGCAGTTTCTATGGAAACATTTCCGCTTCCATCGGTAGCCTGAAGTGTTACTGTATTGGCACCTAAATCGTCACAAGAGAAGTCTAGCTGAGGAGCCGTAGCTACTTCAGGCTGGAAGCCTAGTATTTCATAGATGTAGTTACAACCACCGCCTCCACCGAAGCGAATTCCTCCAATTTCCGGAACTTCACTCGCATTTATATCCAATGCCAAAACTCGGTTTTGAGTACTTCCATGAGTACCATATTGATCGACTCTGAAATTGACATTGTCTCTCAAATAGAAACCATAGAATCTAGTGGCATAAGCACTTCCACCAATGGTGACTAAAGAACTGCTATTGTTAATATTTACATTGATGGTCTTAACGACATCGCCATTAGTATCCAAAATTTTAATATCCTGGGTTAAACTTCCATGAACAATAAAGATTTCCGGTCCTGCGCCTGGAGTTATTGGCGTATCGAACATTACATCATGTTGTACTCCTACCGGATCCGAGCAATCTTGAAGCACGGTTCCCAAGTCAAGATCTCCCAGTACGCCTAAGGCTTTCT
This sequence comes from Cytophagia bacterium, assembly GCA_013373005.1. Lineage (GTDB taxonomy): Bacteria > Bacteroidota > Bacteroidia > Cytophagales > Cyclobacteriaceae > Roseivirga. Next base: position 6,488 of record JABXIP010000360.1, read on the forward strand.
CTTCAGTCATTCCGGTATTGAAATTTGCATCCCAGAACCTGTTGGCAGCACTTGGTCCTGCGGTAAGGGTTGAAAGAATAAGCGTGGATCCAATTGCATCGGCAGGTGTCAATGTTTTTGTTTCACCACCATAAGTATAAGAAATGCCAGTTAGCTCTCGACCGCTCCTAGTTCCACTAATTACTGGTACTACTTCCTGTCCTCCGTTGTCTCCAGAGACTCCAAACAATAAGGATTGAATACCACAATTATCATCAGAGCCGTTATCTACATCTGAAGGTATGATTGAAGCATTTCCGTTGGCATCAAGTGACACTGTAATGTCTTTAGTAATAACCGTTGGAGGAGTTATATCAAGTACAGTTACTGTTGCTGTGCCTGTAGCCAAATTGCCATTTACATCCGTTACTGTTAAAGTCACAGTATTGGCGCCTAAATCATCACATGTGAAAGAGGTGATGTCCAACTCAATACTTTCAACAGCACAATTATCGGATGATCCATAGTCGATCTGATCTGCTGTAATTGTGGCTGAGCCATTGGCATCCAGATTCATAGTAATATCTTGAGTGAGCACATTGGGAAGTACATTGTCTTCCACGGTCACATTGGCAATGGCTGAAGCTGTATTTCCGGATGGGTCAGTTACAGTCAAAGTAACTTGATTTCCAACTCCGCTAGGAAGTTCACTGCTGATATCGGTCGACCAGTCTTCCTCTTCCATATTAAGAAGAGAAGATGTTACGTTGTATGAACTCGCATCAGTAACTGTAGTTCCAGCACCAGCTTCTAATTTGAAGTAACCAACAAGCCCTTCTTCATTACTCGATAGACATGAAGTATATGAACTACTGATCTCGCTAGAAGAACGAATCACATTCCAAACCCTTACCTCATCGATATTTCCAATAAAGTCATAGGCATCATTACCATCAGGATCATACCCACCTATGGTAGCTTTACCTTCATTGGAAAAATCTCCTCCATTGAAGTTGCTGCTAGCTATAGAACTATTCACCTGATTGCCATCAACATGGAATACAATTCCATTTGTATTTCCTGAACCATCGTAACTCACTGCTACATGGTGCCACTCATTATCATAAAGATTGAATTCTCCATTGATCCAGACAGAACCAGACTGAGCGATCATATAAAGTTGCGGCTTTCCACTTGGTTCAATCTGAAGCCCGTAGCCAAAATATGTTAGGGCATCAGATTTCTGATATATCTGCGGATATGCTGAACCATTTTCAGGCGCAGCTTTTACCCAAGCTTCAATTGTATATGTATTGTCCGAAGAGAAATTTAGGTGTGGTTGATTTCCCACAACTACCATTTCTCTATTCCCATCAAAACTCAATGAGTAAGAAGAGCAAGATTCTGCATCAATGTTGGAACAATCAAACGTGCTCTGGTCAATACTTAGAGTTACATTACCTGAGTCATCGGTTGAACCATTATCGAGGTCTTCTGGTGAAATGCTGGCATTTCCATTAGCATCTAACTGCACAGTAATATCTTGAGCAATGGCTACCGGATCTGTTGCATCCTGAACGATGACCGTTCTTGTTTCAACAGTTTCATTTCCTGCAGCATCTGTTGCTGTGTAAGTAACATTGTACGAACCTAAAGTATTGACATCAACATCATCAGTTGTTACCAAAGTAGCTGAACAATTATCATCTGCTGTTGCTCCTAGGTCTGTGTATGGAGTAAAGGCATCGTGATAAACTGTGGCATCACCATTTAAGGTAATTACCGGTACCTCGGTATCAATAATGCTAACCGTGAAGGTTTTTGTAGAAGTACCTACCGCATTTGTCGCTATAGCCGTAACCGTTGTTGTGCCAACTGCGAAGAGTGTACCTGGTTGTATGTCATAAGTGATAGTAGAAGGTGGAATAGCAGTTGTCTCAGTTGCTTCAAAATTCACAACAGCTCCACATACTCCTGCATCATTATTTAAAATGATATTAGTAGGCACTATAATTTCCGGTGCAAGGCCTGAGACTTCTACATTGAATGAAGCCGAAGTAGCATTTCCAGATCCGTCAGTGGCAGTATAAGTTACTACCGTTGTTCCAATAGGGAAGGTTTCACCTGAAGCAAACCCAGCTGTTAGTTCCGTAGTTACTGAACAGTTATCCGTTCCTACAGGAGTAGTATAATTAACCACGGCTCCTGCTGCACTAGTCGCTACTACAGAAACATCTGATGGCGCGGTGATCTCAGGAGCAATCTCATCGATCACGGTCACATTGGCAATAGCCGAGGCTGTATTACCTGAAGCATCAGTTACGGTTAGGGTTACCCCTATTCCAGCACCTCCCGCTCCGAATGAATTTCCATCGGAGATCTTATAACCATAGACCGTTGCACTGTTTTTAGAAATCCAAACATTCTCTCCATCGAAGGCAAGATTATAGACACGGTCATTTGTACCCGTTGAACCAATATAATTTCCATCCAAATCTAATTGATGGATTACTGCGTAACCGCCATAGTTGGACCATCCTCCCATAGCATCTCCTGAGAAGTACATGTAACCATTGGCAATTACTAAACCACCAAAAGATTTCATACCCCCAGGCAATTGAATATTTCTTACGAATGCACCAGTTGATTTATCCAGTACTACTACATAATCCAGATATTCCCCCTGGGCATATACATAGTTAGCATCTGTTGAAACAGCAGCAGCAGCTTGTAGACTGTAAGACCAAACAACGCCTGAAGCATTTCTTCTAGTAACAGTGCTTTCACCTCTATCGGCCGAATACCAGTCAGTTTCACTATCTGTATCTATCCAGATTTGCATTATCTGAGTCTGGCCAGTGGCAAAAGAGCCTAGGAGGTTGTTATCCAAATCGTATCGATAAACCACTCCCGATCCGAATTGAGGATACCAGAATTCATTGGTATTAGGGTTGAATCCAGCTCCATGTCCATAAGTTTGCATGGTGACATTTCCCACATAAGTAACAGGTGTGGCAGATGAGGCCTGCCCTACATCATCACAATCGAAGTCTGTGATATCCAAACTCAAGGTCACATTATTTGAATCATCAGATGACCCATTGTCAATATCTTCCGGAGTAATGGTTGCATTGCCATTAGCATCTAATTGTACAGTAATATCTTGAGCAATGGCTACAGGATCTGTTGCATCCTGAACAATTACTGTTCTTGTTTCCATCGTTTCATTTCCACTTCCATCAGTTGCTGTGTAGGTTACTGTGTAGGTACCCAAAACGTTTACATTGACATTGTCTGTTGTGGATAATGTGGTTGAGCAATTGTCGTCAGCAGTGGCACCTAAGTCTGTGTAAGGAGTGAAAGCATCGTGATAAACTGTTGCGTCTCCGTTAAGAGTGATGATTGGGGCTTCGTTATCAGTAACAGTCACATCGAAAGTTGCCGAAACAGTATTATTGCTTGCATCAGTGGCAGTAGCAGTAACTTGAGTCGTACCCACTGTGAAGAGGGCACCTTCTGCAATATCATATGTAATCGTGACGACTCCTGAATTATCAGTTGCTGATGCTCCAAAGTCGGCAATAGTTGCTCCGCAGGTTCCGGCATCAGTAATGACATTGATATCGGCAACAGTTAGAATTGGATCGGTAATATCAAGCACCGTAACTGTTCTTGTTACCTCAGCAGATTCATTACCTGAACCATCAGTAGCCTTGTAAGTCAAGGTGTAAGTACCTGCTGTTGCAGTATCTACTGTTCCTGTAATTTCTAAAGTAGCCGAGCAATTGTCTTCAGCGGTTGCAGTTTCCGTGTAAGTCTCGTTTTGGTTGAGGGTGATAGTTGCGTTACCGTTAAGATTGACAGTTGGTGCGATGTTGTCTACCACAGTTACCAAAGCAATCGCAAAGCTTGAATTGTTGCTTGCATCTGTTCCTGTTAATTTGACCGGAATGGTATTAGTAGGAGCTCCATCTTCCCAATCATTGACAACATCCATCTGCAATAATGTTCCATTGTTTCCAGCAACGAGATCGTTCAACGTAGACCCAGACCGTTCTTCGAAGTTCCAGTAGTTGATCAAACCGTTTTCAATTCCTTTCAGTGGATCGAACATTTCTGCCTCAATCTCAGATTGAGTTCTGGCATAATTCCAGATTCTTAATTCATCAATATTTCCATGAAAATTCTGCTTAGTACCACTTCTATTATCACTTCCTATTTTATGTAATGAATTGAACGTCACGTCACTCGAGTTCATCACCACGTTGAACTCTTCAACTCCGTCAATATAACCGATGAACCTATTCTCGTTAGCAATTCGAACAAAGGCAATATGGTGCCATTCTCCGTCTCTTAAATCTCTGGTTCCTACCGCACCAGCTTGCCCGGCATTCCACCAGACGCGTAGTCGGCCAGCGCTATACACTTCATAACTGATGCTATTTGGTGAATCATAATTACCCAAAATAATTCCTGGCCGCTCATTGGCCAGTAAGCCTCCTTGCCCAACTTCAGGCACCTTCACCCATACTTCTACCGTGGTACTACCTTGTCCGATAGCAAGAGGTGTGCTTAGTCTGACATTGTCATTAACTCCATCAAAATTGAGTGAATTGCCCAAAAGGTCATCACAATTGAAATCTGTTCGATCAAGACTTAAGGTTAGATTTCCAGAATTATCAGAAGAACCATTATCTACATCCTGAGGGGTGATAGTGGCGTTTCCATTAGCATCTAATTCAACAGTGATGTCTTGAGTAACGACTGTCGGTTCGATAGCATCACCTTCTGATTGAAAAGTAAATGTGGTATTGTCATTAATTCCATCAAAGCTTATACCATAGGCTGAACTTTCTACGAAACCGGCATTCATTTGAATGGCGTACGAAGCTCCATATTGAAGTGGATTTTCCAGACTAATTGTAAGTACTGAACCGTTTATTGACAAGTTAGTATCGCCAACATTGAAAGTTTGAATTTCATTGCTGTTTAGATTGGTAAACAAAATCTGTCCACTTCCAAATACAATATCTTCTGAGAAAGCTAAAGAAATAGTGTTGGTAGTCACCCCCACTCCTGTTTCACCCGATGCAGGTGAAGTAGCTACTAAATCTATTGAAGCTGGTATTACATTGACCGTTCTCGTTACTTCAGCGGACTCATTTCCTGAGCCATCAATTGCTTTGTAAGTAAGTGTATATGATCCTAATGTATTAGCATCAACTGTACCAGTTACCTCAACAGAAGCCAAACAGTTGTCCAAAGCTGTTGCTCCCGGATCAGCAAAAGCTTGACCAACAGGAGTTGCGATGCTTTCACCTCCATTCAAAGCAACTGTTGGGGCTAGTAAGTCAACCACGACTACCGTTCCTTCAGCAGTTGAAAAATTTCCAAGGGCATCTGTTGCAGTAAGTGTTACAGCAACTCCACCTGATCCATAAGCATTGCCATCGGAGATTTGATATCCATAAACTATATTATTTCGATTCGAAATCCACATGATCTCACCATCGAAGGCAAGGCTGTAATTTTGTACATTGGTTGAAACAGATTGTTCATAATTTCCTGTTGCAGCATCAAAAACATGTATAGCATTCCAGGTTCCAGAAATATTGGTCCAGTTTGAGGCATATCCGCCTAAATAGAGTTTCCCATTGGCATAAGCAAAAACACCATTGGCATCTAAGGCACCACCTAAGTTGATGTTTCTTACTAAGCTACCAGTCTCCTTATCAATTACTGTAAAGAAATTTCTTCCAGAGCCTAAGGCATATAAATAGTCTTCATCTGTAGTTATGGCAGCAGCACGTGCACCAAGATTGTATCTCCAAACTTCTGTGCTTCCACTTCTTCTTGTCACAAAGTTGTTACCCCAATTAGCGGTATAATAATCTGTGCTCTGCAAGTCTTGCCAGATTTGCATGATCTGACTAACACCTGCATCGAAAGACTGTACAAGATTTCCATCAGCGTCATACTCATTGACGGTTGAACCACTCCATGGTACATGGTAAAAGCCACCTGTATGCGGGTTATATCCTGAACCATGATCTGTAGGTCTGTTTTGTGTGGTACCCGTATAAGTTGGCCCTACTGCAACGGATATTGGACCTGTTACTAGATCGTCACATGTAAATGTAGTTTGATCTAAAGTGAATGTAAGATTACCACCACTATTGTCAGTTGAACCATTGTCCAAACTTGCGGGGTCTACCGAAGCCGTTCCATTTTCATCTAATTCTACTATAATTCTTCCTGCTCTCACCACAGGAGGTGTGGCGTCTACAACTGTTACTTCTCTGGTAATAGTAGCTGATTCATTTCCGCTCTGATCTACAGCCTTATAATAAATGGTGTAAACCCCAGGGGTTGAAAGATCCAATTCAGAATCATCCATTTCAACTTCTGCTGAACAATTATCGGAGGCTGCGGCACCAGGATCGTTGAATTGGGTGTCAGAATCCACAGTCATCTGAGCACCTCCATTCAGCGCAATAGTTGGAGAAATATTGTCTTCAACGGTTACTCCAAAGACTTTTGAGCTAGAGTTGCCTAAAGGATCAGTGGCGGTGAGAGTAACACTGTTATTACTACCACCAGAACCATTTCCATAAGCATTACCCTCAGAAACCTTATATCCTGTAGAAATACTATTGTAATAGTGAGTCCAGATGACTTCGCCATCAAAAGCCAAACCATAGTCTGTTTGGTATTGGGTTGTAAAACTAGATTGGTATGCTCCTGTGGCCGCGTCAATTATATGAATTGAAGCCCAATTATTCTGAAGATTACCAAACCTGACATAGCCTCCGATATAAATTTTCCCATTGGCATAAACCATTGAACGGAAATCGTGGTAGGTTGAGCTCCCCGCTGGCAATTGAATAAATCCCTGATAGCTGCCATCTGCCTTGTCTAGCTTGATAATTTTGGTAGAATTATATCTATGATAGTAAACGAATTGATCATCAGTAGTAATAGCTCTTGCTCCGTAGCTTCCCTCACCAGTGATACCAACATTCCAGATCACGGACAAATTTTCAGCATTGATCTTCCTAATTCTTTGCCCATTATAATCAACAGTATAATAATCACCATTGGCATCTACCCACATATCTAGAATTGAACTATGAGGCATAGTAAAACTACCAAGGGAATTCCTGTCTTGGTCAAATCTGTATACCGTGTTACTAGACCATTGAGGGTATAAAAATTCTTCTCTAACCGGGTCATAGGAAGCTCCTAATGAATATGAATTTTGAGTGATCGTCCCTACAAGTTCAGGAGTAATCGCTGAAGAGTTGCCACCTAAATTACTACAGTCGAAAGTATTGATATCTATGCTCAATGTAACTGCCCCATCAGGGTCTGAACTTCCATTGTCTATATCTTCAGGTGTAATCGTTACACTACCATTTTGATCTAATTGTACAGTTATATCCTGGCCTTGAATATCTGGCCCGGATGAATTGAACTCTACTTTGAAGACTTCAATTTCTGTTATGAAGCCCGACCCAAAGGAATAAGAACCTGTAACAGTAGTATTAATGCCTGAAAGGGCATTAATTTGAGTGGTGGTTTGATAACCAGAACCATCAACCGAATAGTAACCATGGGTTCCTATATATCCGCCATCCATTGTATTATTAATGTAAATAGAGTGATTACCAAAGGTTGGCCCATAATTGGGGTTGGTGTAGATACTATATTGAGGATAGTATGGCTCGGCCTTCTTATTTGTAGTTAAATTGAATAGAAAAGCTTCATTAGAGCCCACATAACCAGAGCCAACTGAGCTCCAGGATGCCATGGAAAACCCACCAAAAACGGTTCCATTATTTGCCTTAATAAGCACAAGAGTCGGCCCTTCATTATCCACTTTATTGTGAAAAGCTGTAGACGAAGCTCCGTCTGTAGACCTTCTATATAGTAATGTTCCAGAAGGTACCACACCAACTTCTTCCAACCAGGTTCTTAATACCTGATCATCATCACTATCGGATAATGAGGAACCCGGAAGAATTGGAAAGACACTCTGCGCATTAATTAGAGAAACTGGCAGAATGAACATCACCAGTAGCAGACATAGTTTTTTAATTCCTTTCATAAGATTAGTCATTAATGGTGATTTTGAAAGCCTCTAAGAAATCTGTTACCGCCACAGGATAATGATCTCCACTTTGCTGAGTTAATATCATTTTAGGTGAATCATCGCATGAATCGAGTAAGGTGATTCCTGATGAAATAGATATTGACTCCATTTCATCAGAGCCATCAGTCTTGGTTATTTTGGAAAAGCTTACAGACCTAGATGATGGATTGCTATTGACGAATTTTAATTGGAAAGTATGGCCAGCAGGGATGGCATTTCCCATATCTAGCGGATCTAAAGATTCTTGGTTATCGCAATCAGAAATGTGATAGAAAACCTGCACACCATCCAGCTCCCTGAACAATGTCCAATCGTCTTGTCCATAAGATTGAATTGATAATAGCATCATAAAACAGATGCCTAAAAGAGTTCGGGTTCGAGGTGAGGAGAATGGACCACTCACCAAAGAGGAAACAATGGAAGCCTCCCCTTTTGGCTGAAAGGGTTTCATATGCTATATATTTTGGTTGTCGAATTAAATTGCCTGACGGTGAATAGAAAAGTAGTAACCAGACCTCATAAAAGTAGGTAATTACATAGGTGATTCACCTACCCATCACGGGTAGTTCTTACATATTACTGTATGTGAATGACTATTTATGCTGGTTTTAAGCAAAAAGGAATCGATATCAATTGGCCAATTGTATAGCAAACCTTACTACTCTAAAACAGATGTGATTTCAGACCTATTGGATATTCCCAATTTCTGATACAGATTCTTAAGGTGGTACTTCACCGTATTGGTAGAAACGAAGAGGGCATCTGCAATTTCCTGATTGGTATACCTCTTGCCCAAAAGCTCCAATATCTCCACTTCTCGCTCAGTAAGCTCGTACTGTTCTACTAACTGAGTAAAGTGGTTAGCCTGTTCGCCTTCACTAGTATTCTCCTCCTTTTTCAAACTTCTAAGAATCTTAATTCGGTTTTCGAGAATATTCTTTATTCTAGCCAAAAACTCGGCTGCACTAAATGGCTTGGTCAGGTAATCGTCAATCCCCATGGTGAGGGCTTGCAGCTTATCTTCAGAGTCGGCCCGAGCGGTAAGCATTACAATAGAAACTTCCTTCAGGTGGTCATTCATTTTAATTTGCTCCAGTAGTTCGAAACCATCCATTACGGGCATCATTACATCCGATATGATAATGTCCACCGACTTCTCACTCAATATATCTAATGCTTTTCTACCATTCTCGGCTTCCATGATTTGAAAGTATGGCTCCAGTGTCTTGGATACGAAAGCCCTCATTTCCGGATGATCCTCGGTTATTAATAGTACGGGCTTATCAACTTGAAAATGCTTGCTATACCTCTCAATGGTTTGTGTCAATGTTTCTTCCACTTGTTCACTTTGAGCTTTTGTAAGAGGCACCAAAACTTGCTCAGTAATTCGCTTGAGCTCAAAGGTGAAAGTGAACTTTGTTATCTCACCTAACCGACTCTCAACTCTCAAATCTCCTCCCAGAAGGATGGCTAGTTCTTTAGCCAAAGCCAGGCCAATACCTGTACCACCTTCAGCTTTTTTACCCGGTTGCTCTGACTGGTAAAAACGATCGAAAATCCGAGGAAGGTCTTCCGGATGAATCCCGGGGCCATTGTCGGTAACAGTGATTTCGAGCAGCTGATCTAACTCACTAATAACAACGGTGATCTTGCCATTGATGGGAGTAAACTTCAAGGCATTGGAGAGCAGGTTATTGAGTACTTTGGCACACTTTCTTTCATCGCAGAGTATAGCCAAATCATTATCAATATCACTATGAAACTCCAATTGTATACCTTTCCTTTCTGCCGTAACAGAGTAAGCCTCCAATAGCTCTCCTACAAACTCCTTTATTCTAACCGGATTCTCAACCAGCTTCAATTTTCCAGCCTCCAGCTTGGCCAAATCAAGTATTTCTTCGACCAAAGAGAGTAACCTTTTACCGTTATTTTGAGCTACTTCTAATGTGCTTCTTACCACACTATCCTTGATGCTTTCATCTGCTAACAATAACTCAAGAGGGGCATTAATAAGAGTAAGTGGTGTTCTCAGTTCATGCGATATGTTGGCAAAAAACCTTGATTTCACCTTGTCGAGTTCACGAAGTTTATCAGCCTGATCCTTAATCAGCTTCTTGTCTTTTTCAGCAGCGTCTTTCTGCATTCTAATTTCAGTAGTCCGCTCTTCCACAACCTTCTCCAACCTTTCTTTCTGAGCCAGTAGCTTTCTACTATTCAACTTCACAATTAGCCAAACTAAGCCTCCAAAAAGTGCAACATATATAACAAAAGCTCCCGCGGTTAAATACCATGGAGTAGATATCTCAAAAGAGAACTCATCTATTTCACTAAGTTCTCCATAAAGGTTTCTGCTTCTTACCTTGAAAGTATACGAACCATGTGGCAGATTCGTAAAGGTTCTATCTGTTTCGGTACTCCAATTAGACCATTCTTCTTCTCCCCCTTCCAAAAAAGTCTGAAACTCTAAAGTTTCAAGTTCATCATAAAAAGAGCCTGAAAAACTAATATTCACTGCGTTTTGATTAGGGGTAAGAAGAGTCTTCAGCTCTTTGGTAGCTCCACCAAAAACTACAGAATCGATTTTGGTGGCTATTCGAACCTCTCTGATTTTAGCCTTGAAATTGGAGGTAGGAATTGTCTCATAATCTGTATCTATATGTTTTATTCCCGAACTGGTTATCCAAACATCATCAGCCCCTAAGCTCGTTGCATATTCAGAATTATGACTTTCTATTCTTTGATATGGATTTAACTCCAAATTATAATTATTCCCATTTTTCCTGAATAAGCCCTTCCCCAGCCCGTTGATAGATCCATAAATATTACCATTGGCCAATTCGGCAAAGCGGAAAACATAATAGCTCTCTGCTTGATTAAATTCAGGCAATTGGGTAAATTTTTCGGTTGTATGGTCGAAAGCATAGACGCCATCATCAGTTGCAAATTTCAATCCATCAGAGTGCCTAAAAACTCTATTTCTAATACTATCTGGCAAACCTTCTTCTTGTCCATAAGACTTAATACTTAGCACTTCATCCTTGGCCTCATTCAGAGTAAGTCTGAAAACTCCAGAGCCGGAATCAGTCATCCAAAAGTCTCCACTTTCATCCCATTCCAAGAAGTCCATTTGCTGTTCAAAGCCTTTGAGCTGATGTAAATATTTCCACTTCCCATTCTGCTTTTCAAAAAAGTGAAGGTGCCCTTCAACACTACCAATTAGCATTTGGTCCTGACCCGGCACCTCGGCTCCTGCCCATAGTCTCTCCCCCTTGTAGATTTCTTCTAATGAGGTTCTATCAACCTGTAGCAATCCGGTATTTGAAGCGGCCAGCAAATCGCCAGACTTTTTGAAAAACATCCAGGTACGATGTGGATAATTTTCGATAGAAGTGAATACTCTGTGCTCATTGACAGATTGCCATGGTCTTTCTTTTGGTTTGAAGGCAATACCTGTTGTGCTAGCCACATAGTAATCACCTCTATATTCAGACATATAAAGCACATAACCATTCACCCCATGCCTCTCATCTAAGGTGGTAATGGGTGAGTTGAGAATTACCTGATTGATGGCACCATGTTGAGTAATCCAGAGGTTATGGCTGGCATCCATCACCAAGTCATAAACCTGATAATCTGGCAAGCCGGTAGTTTTATCAATCTTTTGAACTAGCTCACCCTCTTTATTGATGATAAGAACACCGGCATTATCTGTACCAAAGGCGTAATAGTTGTCCTGGATATTGAGCCCCACATAACCGAAGGACTCCTTCAGCCTTTTCGAGACCTCAGTATCCCACTCTCTTAAGCTTTGAAAATCGTATACAAAAATTCCTTTGGTTCTGGTTACAAGAAGTAACTCCTTATCTCGGAACCGAGTCATGCTGATTACCCCTAAATCCTTAATTTCCTTGCCTAAAGGAAGCTGATTGAGTGTGTTGCCAGAAAGCTTCAATAATCCATCTTCGGAATCCATGATGTAGTACTCTCCATCTACCACATCTGACTGTCCAAGGCTATTGGGAGAAGAAATGATGGAAACCGTATCAAGGTCTGAATGATAAATTAGAAGTTCTTTAGAAGTTCCAAATATTAGGTCGTCACCCACCAAGTCGACACTATTGATGGTACCATTATTCTCAAAAGTGGATGGTATTTTGGGCAGTAAGGAAATGAAGACTAATTGCCCTAGTTCATTAGGTGCAAAGTAACCTAACTCACCTTTACTAGCACCATAAATTCTCCCCTGAGGCCCTAATGCTACATCCTTAAAAGCGTCTTCAGAAACCCTTTCATCAACTTGCCAGGTTTGTCCATCGAATTCAATGATACCTGTAACATTGGCGAAGTAAAGCATCCCCTCATTAGACTGAACCACGGTATATGTTTGCTCATGAGCGCCATACACTTCAGGTAGGTATGTATTGATAAAAGGAGTTCCTATTTTCTTAATTCTTAGCTCTTGAGAATGAGCCTGATTTAAAAGACAAAGTAAAAATGAGCAATACAAAAATTGCTTTGCTGCCTGCATTAGGTTTTGGTGTTTTGGTTGAAGCTCCGATTAAGTGGCGCTGGAGAAACTTTCTCAATTTAGGTCAATAAAATCTACGACACAAGTGTATTACAAATGCTATAACATTGGCTTAGTACTATTTTTACTTAGATCTAAAAGAGATAAAAAAACCCCGACACTCTTACGAGGTCAGGGCTTCTATTCACCTAAACACTGTAGTAATGATGGTTACTTCTTAACCATCAACTTCAGATTTCTTACCTGGCCTGCGGTGACAAGCCTTACAATGTATA
>JABXIP010000087.1 GCA_013373005.1 Cytophagia bacterium
GGTGTTCCGCGCAGACACCGGGCTCAGCGCCAAGGCGTTGCAGCAGGCGACCGGGCTCGCGGTCGACAACACCGAGGCCATGGGCGCGCTGCGCGACGACGCGCTCTCGGGCGCGGATATCGAGGCCGGGCGCTTTGACGGCGCCGAGGTGGTGTCCTGGCTGGTCAACTGGCAGGAGGTCTCGCAGCGCAAGATGCTGTTCCGCGGCACCATCGGCCAGATCCGGCGGTCGGATGGCGCCTTTCACGCCGAGCTGCGCGGGCTGACCGAGATGCTCAACCGGCCCATCGGGCGCGCCTACCAGCGGCCCTGCTCGGCGGTGCTGGGCGATGCCATGTGCCGCGCCGACCTCACCGAGCCGGGCTATTTCCACGAGGGCGCGGTGCTGAGCGTCAGCGAAAACCGCTCGTTCGGGTTCGGCCCGCTGGTGGGCTTCGAGGAGGGCTGGTTCCAGCGCGGTCGGCTGGTGGTGGTGAGCGGGGCCGCCGCGGGTCTCACTGGCCACATCAAGCGCGACCGGCTCTGGAACGGCGAGCGGCTCATCGAGCTGTGGGAGCCGCTGGGCGCCGCGGTGGTGCCGGGCGATGTGCTGCGGATCCAGGCCGGCTGCGACAAGCGCTTCGAGACCTGCCGGCTCAAGTTCAACAACGCGCTGAACTTCCAGGGCTTTCCGGACATTCCCGAGGAGGACTGGATGATCGTGCATCCCACCGTCGCCAAGAAGACCAGTGGCGGGAGCCGCCGCAATGGCTAGGCCCGAGGTGGTGACGGCAGCGCGGGGCTGGATCGGCACGCCCTACGTGCACCAGGCCTCGGTGCGGGGCGCGGGCTGCGATTGCCTCGGCCTCCTGCGCGGGGTCTGGCGCGAACTCATCGGCCCCGAGCCCGAGGTGGTGCCGCCCTACACCATGGACTGGTCCGAGCCGCAGGGCGACGAGGCCCTGCTGCGAGTAGGGCTGCGCCACCTGCACCGCAAGCCCCCGGGCGACGAGGCCCCCGGTGACGTGCTGCTCTTCCGCATGCGCGAGGGCGCCGTCGCCAAGCATCTCGGGCTGCAGGCCCGCACCGGGGCCGCGGCGAGCTTCATCCACGCCTACACCGGACACGGCGTGATCGAGAGCCCGCTCAGCCTGCCATGGCGCCGCCGCATCGCGGCGCGCTTTGCCATTCCAACGGAGAACACCTGATGGCGACGATCCTTTTCTCGGCCGTGGGGGCTGCGGTCGGCAGCGCCTTCGGCGGCTCGATCCTTGGCCTGTCGATGACCGCCGTGGGCCGCTTCATCGGTGCCAGCTTCGGGCGCGCGCTCGACCAGCGGCTGATGGGGCAGGGCTCGGAAACCATCGAGACCGGCAAGGTCGAACGGTTCCGGCTCAGCGCCTCGGGCGAGGGGGCGGCGATTGCGCAGGTCTACGGGCGGATGCGCATCGGCGGGCACGTGATCTGGTCGACCGAGTTCACCGAGCGGGTGCGTACAAAGAAGGCGGGCGGCGGCGGCAAGGGCACGCCCTCGGGGCCCACTGTGAAGAGCTACAGCTATTCTCTGAGCCTTGCGGTGGCGCTTTGCGAGGGCGAGATCAGCGGCGTGAACCGGGTCTGGGCGGATGGCGCCGAGGTCCCGGTCAGCGATCTGAACATGCGCGTCTATACCGGCTCCATGGACCAGCTGCCCGACCCGCAGATGGAGGCGATCGAGGGCGTGGGCATGGTGCCCGCCTATCGCGGCACCGCCTACGTGGTGTTCGAGGATCTCGCGCTCGAACCTTTCGGCAACCGCGTGCCGCAGTTCAGCTTCGAGGTCACCCGGCCGGTGCAGGATGACCCCGAGGACGTGCCCCACGCCATCAGCGGCGTCGCGATGATCCCGGGGACCGGGGAGTACTCGCTGGCGACCGAGCCCGTGTACCTGAAGTACGGGCAGGGGTCCTCGGGGGTGGTCAACGTCAACACGCCCTCGGAGCAGCCGGATTTCAACACCTCGCTCAAGCAGCTTACCGACGAGATGCCGGGCTGCCGCGCGGTGTCGCTGGTGGTGAGCTGGTTCGGTGACGATCTGCGCTGCGGGTCCTGCACCATCCGCCCCAAGATCGAGCAGAACGAGTTCGAGGCGAAGAACGGCATGGCGTGGCGGGTCTCGGACCTGACGCGAGACGAGGCTCTGCTGGTGCCCCGGCAGGACAACCGCCCGGTCTACGGCGGCACGCCCTCGGATGCCTCGGTGGTGATGGCGATCCGGCGCATGGCCGAGCAGGGGATGGAGGTGCTCTACTACCCGTTCATCCTGATGGACCAGATGGCGGGCAACGGCAGGCCCAACCCCTGGACCGGCGAGGCGGATCAGCCGGCGCTGCCGTGGCGCGGCCGGATCACGCTTGACGTGGCGCCGGGGCGCGACGGCTCGAGCGATGGCAGTGGGGCGGCGGCGGCCGAGGTCGCAGCCTTCATAGGTACCGCCTCGGCGGCGGATTTCACCGTGGGCGACGGCACCGTCTCCTATTCCGGCCCCGACGAGTGGTCCTATCGCCGCTTCATCCTGCACCAGGCGGCGCTCTGTGCGGCGGCGGGCGGGGTCGAGGCCTTCTGCGTCGGCTCCGAAATGCAGGCGCTGACGCAGATCCGCTCGGACGCGGGCTTCCCGGCGGTGGACGCGCTGCGGGCGCTGGCGGCGGAGTGCCGCGCGCTGCTCGGGCCGGACGTGAAGCTCAGCTACGCCGCCGACTGGTCGGAGTATTTCGGCTACCA
>JABXIP010000206.1 GCA_013373005.1 Cytophagia bacterium
ACCTTGCTCACACCTGTTTGAAGAAAGGAGTTGGTGGTTTCCACAACCGGAAAAACCGCGCCATCTGTCAACCAAAACACTAAAGGAGAGGCTGTGAGAAAGAAAAGATTATCCAGAATGGCCAGCAACAAAGTATAAGCCAATGCCTTACCAAAAGGCTGACCTTCTTTAAAAATAATGAATACCAAAACCGCGGCTGCCCCCAGAACAGGTGGAGTAACTGCTATAGCAAACTCCCAAAGCAGCACTATTCGTATAGCCGGATAAACACCCACTGTGCCATGGGAAAGCCATCGCACGCGCAGGGCATTCAACCCATCTTTAAAGATCATTAAGAGCAATGCAAGCGCTACAAAGGCAAGCTTAAAGTCGCTGAAAAGCTGAAGTGATTCTCGTGAAAACTGATCGTCTCTATAGGCCAGATAAGCTATAATAATGAGTCCGATAAGAACTGGGAGCCAAACGCTACGGGGATTGAGTACTTTCCGCGCTTTGCTGTTTTCCATTTTTACTCCTGCTCGACTAAATCCTCCTCGATTTTTTCAATCCAGAAGTTATTGAACCCCTCTCCCAAATGCATGGTTATCTGCCTCATCTGAAGGAGATCTAGAATGGAAAGAAAATTGAAAATAACGGCTATTTTATTTGGCTCAAACTGAATAAGCTGTTCAAAAGACAACCTTGGAGTGTTTGTCAGTTTATCCATAATATAGTCTCGCTGGCCCGAAATGGTATAAGGATATTGCACCACCTCATGCTTGGGCTTATTCTGCTCGTATTCATAACGAGATATTACTTTTTGGAAAACCTTCAGCAGTTTGTACAAGTCCACATCCTGCAACTCAGACTCAACATTATTGCCTTCTGCAAGCTTTTTGAGCTCCTTAATAATATTCCCTCTCGACTCCTTTTGAGAGCGTTCGAGTTCCATATTACTTAACTCTTCAACTACTGATTTATATTTCTTGTACTCCAGCAAGTGTTTCACCAGTTCTTCACGAGGATCCACTTCATTTCCTTCCTCATCCAAAACAGGCCTCGGCAAAAGCATTTTGGCTTTAATACGCATGAGCGTTGCTGCCACCAAAATGAACTCACTGGCTACCTCTACATTCATCTGCTCCAAATGGTGCAGATAATCCAAAAAGTCCTTTGTGATTTTATTGATGGGGATATCGTGAATATCAAGTTCGTCTCGCTGAATGAAAAATAACAGCAGATCGAAGGGACCTTCAAAAAGAGGAAGCTTGATTTCGAAACTCACAGATACAAAATCTTTTGAATCAAATATATAGAGATTGACAGAACTGGGCTGTTAGAGCCGAAATTATTTTTAATTTTACAGCTTGTTTAGAACCTGTGACAAACAATTCAAACGTTAGTTTGTTCACTAAACATTAAATTGAAAAATGTTGATCAAACCGGGGCCGCTTCTTGCAAAAATTGATTCTCCTGAAGATTTAAAGAAATTAGATCAAACTCAACTGGTTCAGATTTGTGATGAATTAAGACAATTCATTATAGATAATGTATCGGTTTACGGAGGTCATTTCGGAGCCAGTTTAGGCGTAGTGGAGCTAACCGTAGCTATTCACTACATATTTAATACACCGAAAGATCAACTGATCTGGGACGTAGGACACCAAGCCTACGGTCACAAAATTTTGACCGGAAGAAGAGACAACTTCCACACCAACAGACTTTACAAAGGCCTTTCAGGATTCCCGAAAAGAAAAGAGAGCGACTACGACACTTTTGGTGTTGGTCACTCCTCAACTTCTATCTCAGGAGCTTTGGGTATGGCCATTGCCAACCAATATAAGAGTGACAACCGTCAGCACATTGCCGTTATTGGCGATGGTGCCATGACCGGAGGACTTGCCTTTGAAGGTATGAACCATGCTGGGTCTACCAATGCGAACCTTCTCATCATTCTGAATGACAATTGCATGTCCATCGACCCGAATGTGGGTGCACTGAAAGATTACTTGACAGATGTAACCACTTCCGGCACCTATAATAAGGTGAAAGACGATGTATGGAAATTGCTTAGTAAATTCTCCAAATTCGGAAAGAGTGCTCAAGAGATTATTTCTAAAGTAGAACACTCCATGAAGGCTATGCTTTTGAAACAAAGCAACCTTTTTGAGTCACTTAATTTAAGATATTTCGGTCCGGTAGATGGTCACGATGTACACCATCTTACCCATGTACTGGAGGACCTCAAAAATATTCCAGGCCCTAAAATCCTTCACTGTGTAACAGTGAAAGGAAAAGGCTACAAACCAGCTGAAGAAGGAAATGCCACTACATGGCATGCTCCTGGAAAATTCGACAAAGTAACTGGCGAAGTCTTCAAAAAGGTTAACGACAAACCTACTGCTCCTAAGTATCAGGATGTTTTCGGCCACACTTTGGTGGAATTGGCTGAGAAGAATGACAAAATCATGGGAGTTACTCCAGCCATGCCTTCTGGTTCTTCTATGAACATTATGATGAAGGCTATGCCGGAAAGAGCTTTTGATGTAGGCATTGCAGAACAGCATGCTGTTACATTCTCAGCTGGCTTGGCTACGCAAGGACTTCTGCCTTTCTGTAACATATACAGCACCTTCATGCAAAGAGCCTATGATCAGGTGATTCATGATGTTTGTATTCAGGACCTAGCTGTAAACTTCTGTCTTGACAGGGCTGGTTTTGCGGGTGCAGATGGACCAACGCACCATGGCGCTTATGACATTGCCTACATGCGTTGTATTCCTAACATGATTATTGGCTCTCCTATGAATGAGGCCGAGCTGAGGAATATGATGTACACTTCTCAACTTCCTAGAGAAGGTCAGGCCTTTACCATTCGTTACCCAAGAGGTGAAGGCGTTATGCCGGAGTGGAGAACTGAAATGGAGAAAATGACCATCGGAACTGGAAGAAAGGTTTCTGACGGAAAGGATTTAGCCATCTTAACCCTAGGCCATATTGGTAATTATGCCATTGAGGCTAAGGAAATGTTGAAGAATACTGGAGCCAACCCTGCTCATTACGACATGCGCTTTGTTAAAC
This sequence comes from Cytophagia bacterium, assembly GCA_013373005.1. Lineage (GTDB taxonomy): Bacteria > Bacteroidota > Bacteroidia > Cytophagales > Cyclobacteriaceae > Roseivirga. The sequence goes on from JABXIP010000206.1 coordinate 3,061, forward strand.
CACTTGACGAAGAATTGCTTCACGATATCTTCAGAAACTTCAGCAAAGTAATTACTGTAGAAGATGGTTGCGTGGTAGGTGGTTTCGGAAGTGCTATTCTGGAATTTATGGCCGCCAATAACTATTCGGCACAAGTGAAAATATTGGGAATTCCTGACAGAATCGTTGAGCACGGAACCCAGTTAGAGCTTCATGCTGAATGCGGTTTCGATCCATCGGGAATTGCCGCTACGGTAAAACAAATGTTGGGAGTAAAAGCTTCTTCCCTACATGCCCGAAATTAATTTCAAAACTCAAGGAGACGGTTTTCCGGTAATACTCATTCATGGTTTTTGCGAACACCTTGAAATGTGGAATTACATTATTGAGCAATTATCCGAAGACTACAAGGTAATTGCAGTGGACCTGCCCGGCTTTGGGAAGTCTCCACTTTTATCGTCACCCATCAGCTTAGAAATAGTTGCCCAAACTTTAGTAGATTGGCTAAAGAATCAAGGCATTGATCAAGCTGTTTTTCTGGGACATTCACTGGGGGGCTATGTTTCTCTGGCTTTAGCAGAAATGTTTCCTGAGCTTATTAAAGGGTTCGGACTTATACACTCCACTGCATTTGCTGACACCGAAGAAGGCAAGGTAAATAGAGACAGAGTCGTTCAATTCATTCAGAAACATGGACATGAAAAGTGGATCGAAAC
>JABXIP010000266.1 GCA_013373005.1 Cytophagia bacterium
AAGACGAAGAACTGGATGTGATAGGGGAGCTGATCTCCAATTTCTATGGAGCCATTGAAGTGAATCAGTCGATCAAAGAAGGAAAGCCTAAGAAAGAAGCTCTCAATGAGTTTATGAACCGCGTTGTCGGTTCAATCGACAAATAGGTTAGTTCTTAAGAATAAACAAAACCCCGGCCATTGGTCGGGGTTTTTTGTCTTGAATTGCTTGAAGGTTCATCTAGTCCTGAGATTGGGATTTCTTGTAAAGCACGTTGGAGACCCAATGAGAATCAAGGTATTGTTCAGCCAGAAAGATATCATTGGTAGTAAGCTGATAGATGTTTTTACCTTCACGACTTTCGATTTTCTTAAAATCATAGACGTCAGATGGATACATTCCATTTAAAGCAGAGTTGTTAACTATTTGTCCATTTAACATAACCTCTGCATCAACATCCTTAATAATCTTATCTAATTCAGAGAAGCTTACTTTGGTAAGAGCTTTAGGTGGATTGAAAATCATTCCTTCATTACCATTTGTAAACCATAATCCTTTTTGTTCATCAGTTAGGTTCTTCCAAGTGTCAACTATCAGCTTACTTGCATTATCTATGAATTTAACCTGAGTGCCTGGTGTTGGTACTCTAAAGTATTCAACTTGAGTAGTATCGAATCCGACAAAAGGCATTTGACTTTGAGGATCATGAGCTGGTTGATTGTTATTTTTTTGATCGCTTTTTTGGATTGTCAGGATATTAATCCAAACACCTTCTGATAAATTTTTCTTGTTAGTATGGAAGTTTACTTGATAATTCTGTTTACCATAATATTTCGCCCCAGGCAGAAGTTTACTCTTCGTATAATGATGCATGTCTTCAGGTTTGAATTTTTTCAACTCTGAATTAGGTACATGGTTACTGTCAATCCAAACTCCATATTCATCTTCATCTGAGAACATTTCCGCGAAGTCTTCCGGTATTACTCCTCTTGGGACAGGAGGAGCAAAAAACGCGGGATTAGCTTCATTTTGTCTAAACCTTTCTAACTCTGAGGTGCTAAGGTCTTTAAACAACTTTTTAATAGTATCTCCTTTGGTTGTGACAAACCTTACAGTACTGTTTGGACCAGGAGAGATGAACTGTGCTTTTTCAGGCAATGTGTCTGGTTGAGATTTTAGGCTAATATCTCTGCTGAAGAAATTGGGAAGCTCATTGTTTTTTAGTTTTCTAGCGTCAGCGAGCAATTTTTGGTAACTCCTCCAATTAAGATTAGAATCCATAAATGATTGAACCCAGAGTTCTCCTTCAGCTTCGGGTGAGGCAAATCTGGTTTTCTCGCCTTTTGTCATTTGACCAAATTCTTGCTCGATACTGTTTCCATCTTTATTTATATACCTGACTTTAGTTGCTGGAGAAATTTGAACTAGAGGAGGTACTTTCTGTCCCAACATCATGGAATCTGCATGGACTGGAGTTTGTGAGAGGTTGGGATTTTCCAAAGCCTCTCTGGCAATGACTTTATGGTTACCAAGGGCAAGTACTGCTGCAGCAATTGCCGCCACTCCAATTGATTGTTTGATCCATGCAGTGGGTTTGTGTGTGTTTTTGACCATCATTTTTAATCGTTTTTTGGTTTCGCCAAAGGTTAGCCTACTGGCCATCATTGGCTCGTTGTAAGAATTAAGTTTGGAATAATTGATTAAGGTTTTTTGATAATCCGGCATAATCGATTCTTCAGAACAAACTGCTTCATCGGCCAGGAATTCATGGTTTAACTTGATAGATTTTTTGATCAGATAAATGACTGGGTTAAACCAAAGTAATACATTCAAAAACTCCATGAGGATGATGTCATAGCTGTGTTTTTGCCTGACATGGGCCCTTTCATGCTCCAAAATTGTGGAGGGTAGGAGTTGAGCTAAATACTTGGCCTTGTTAGTGAAAACTGTATTTAGAAAGGTGAATGAACTTTTAAGATCTTCCTTCAGACAGACTTGATATCCTTCTAACTGAATCAGCTCACCGCTTCTTTTAAATTGTCTGATTTTATAGAGGTTTAGGGTGAACCTCATGAAGAGTACCACACAAACTGCCAGGTATAGGTAGAAGATTACTTGATTCCAGTCTGTTTGGATTGCCTCTGGCCTAAATTCAGAAGTTTGCTCTACGTTTGTATAAACCGCCTGCTCCATAGGCATCTCCCAGACTATGGGAGTTGAGGTGGGAATTTCTATGTAATTAGTTTGTACCGTTATGAGTGGAATGGCAAGAGAAACCGGAATAAGCATTAGCAGGTAAAACCTATTGAAGCGGAAAGTCTTTTCATTTCTCAGGAAGAGGTAGTAAACGCTATATAGCATTAAGCTACCCAATAAGAATTTCTGGAGGTATTCGATCATTTTTTTCGTGCGTTTATTTGTTGTTCTACTATTTGCTGAAGCTCTTTGAGTTGTTCATCGCTTAGGTTCTCTTCTGAGGTAAAGAAGGAAGCAAACTGCGATACCGAGTCGTTAAAGAAAGTCTTAATTACCCCATTCATCTGATTCGAGAAGTAGGCTTCTTTGCTAATAAGAGGGAAGTACTCTCTTACGCTGCCATATTTCTTAAAGTCAATAGCCTTCTTGTCTAGCAGACGTTTCAATAGGGTAGCAATTGTGGTAGATGCGGGCTTTGGTTCAGGGTATTTATCAATTAGGTCTTTCATAAAGGCCTTCTCCATGTCCCAGAGGTACTGCATCAACTGTTCTTCTGATTTAGGTAAGTTCATTCTACTTTTGTCAATGTATTTCTACAAATGTAGAATAATAATTTATATAACCAAATCTTTAGTTGTTGATCTACTATTCAGGCCAGTTAGAGTTAGTTGATATGTTTCATTCAAGGCTTGACTTTGAGTCAAACCTTGAATTTAAAATAATAAGGCTGGCAGCTCTTTGAGAGCTGCCAGCCTTATTAAATGGAACTATAATATTAAACTAGTTAGCCTCTTGCGCTATTTTAGCTCTTTCTTGTTCTACCCAAGCTTTCAGCATTTCAAATTGCTCTGTACTGAGATTCGCCTCTTTGTGCATGGTTACATAACCTGGGAGGGGCATGTTTCCAACCTCTACTTCCTCTACCATTTCTTCTAGCTTATGATCTCTTCTTCTGGCACTAAATGTGGCCCATTCAGAGAAGTTGAGTTCATCTCTGCCATGTTCAATATGTTCGGCAATTCTCCAGCTTACAGGTGCCACTGAGGCATACCAGGGATATTTGGGTTGGTTGCTATGGCAATCGTAACAGGCCGCTTTCAGCAATCCAGCCATTTCAGCGGGTACTTTAAGGTTTTCAATAATGTCGTTTTCCGTTACCGGTTCGCTAATTCGTTCGGGTCTATTGATGAACTGAATAACCACTAAGGCAAGTAGAAGGGTTAG
>JABXIP010000330.1 GCA_013373005.1 Cytophagia bacterium
AGAGCCTTAAGCTTAAACCGAATTCGCTTTATTATTTAGTTTAGATAATAGCGTATAAGGCATTCTCTCATCCACTTTGAGTGAATGAAAAATATCATTTAATACACCAATTGGGAGTGGGAAATCTAAGCCCGGGGAGGATGAAAAATATCGAAAGTGAAGATATCGCTCGGGATTTCTTCGTCATAGGCCTTTAGAGAATCGTTTGACGATAGCTGCCAATTGGCCTCACCTATTGCTGCGCTCTGCTGCACATTACAGAAGAAGGTAAAATCTTTAGGAATAACCTTTTCAGACTTTTCCTTAGTGTCTTGAGCCGTTTGTAAGTTTTTGCTCAAAACACAGCTACCATAACAGACTGTAATGGGCTTGTCTCTTTCGATACACAGAAACTCAGCAATATAATCCTTCCTTATCTCGTAGTCGAGATAGATCAGCGGCAGAAGCAATGTGCTCACCATTTGGGAGCAAATCACCATACCGATTACAAATGATCGAATTGCTGACATTGCTGCAAATGTCTCATGACAATTTTAAGCTGGCAATGAAAATCTTGGTTTTTTGAAGACAGGTTAAAGTCGGTTCAGAATGGTATATCCCACCCCTTCGGCACATTATAAAGCAGCTCTCCCTTTCTGATTTCCAGAGGTGACTCGAAGTTATTATGGTAAAGCTGTCCCGTTCCAAGTCCCTGAGGTAATAAGTCGGCATACTCAGCTGTGAACTGGGCGATAGCATTTAAGCCAATATTCGACTCCAGCATGGAGGTCATCCACCAGCCAATATGGCGTGCTTCAGCCAGAGATATCCATTCCTGACAAGACTTGATTCCTCCAACCAAAGATGGCTTGAGAATGATGTATTGGGGCTTTATGGTATCTAGTAGTTGTATCTTTTCTTCCAGTGAATGAACACCAATCAGCTCTTCATCTAAAGCTATCGGCAATAATTCCTCTTCGCAAAGCTCAGCCATCAAATCCCACTGCCCTGCTTTAATAGGCTGCTCAATAGAATGGATTTCCAAAGAAGCTAGGTCGGTCAACCTATCGCGAACATTCGATTCGTCAAAGGCTCCATTGGCATCGACACGCAGGGTGATTTCATTGGACGAGTAATTTTGTCTGATGGACTCCAATAACCTGAATTCCGTATCGAAATCAATTGCCCCAATCTTCATTTTGATGGTATTGAAGCCTGCCTTCAACTTCTTCTCAATCTGCTCCTGCATAAAAGCCTCTTCTCCCATCCAGATCAGTCCGTTGATAGGGATTCTTCTCTTTCCCTCACCGAATGGATTGTCGAATATCTTGAACCGGCAGCCATGCATAATATCGAGCAGAGCTGTTTCCAAACCAAATCGAATGGACGGATAATTCGCTGGTATATGTTCTGAAACAAAACTCAGTATATCAGACTGATTTACAGGTATTTCTAACTCTCCAATTCTATGAATAAATGAATTTAGAATCGCTTGAAAATCGCTTGAATAATCTTCAGATAAGCCTTTTAAAGGTCCCGCTTCTCCCCAAGCCACTTTCTGAGGGTTTGCGGGATCGAAAGCTTTGATCAACCAAGTCTCTTTCTGGGTAAAAGAGCCACGAGAAGTGCCCGCAGTAAAGGTAAAATCTAAGGTATGGGGAATGACTATGAACTTCAGCTTCATTTGCCTAAAAGCCTTTTCACATATTTCCCGATGATGTCGAATTCGAGATTCACCAGATCACCCACCTTCAAAGTGCCAAAAACAGTATGGTCATAGGTATATGGAATGATGGCCACTCTGAACTTTCCCTCTTCAGAATTGAAGCAAGTCAGACTAGTTCCATTCACACAAATAGAGCCCTTTTCCACGGTTACATTGCCCAAAGAAGGGTCGTATTCAAAGTCGAAAAGCCAGCTTCCGTCCTCTTCCTGAATGTTCGTCACTGTCCCAATTTGATCCACATGGCCTTGCACCACATGACCATCAAATCGGCCATTAACCACCATACAGCGCTCTAAATTCACTTTTCCGCCAACTTTCCATTGCCCAAGACTTGTCTTCAGTAAGGTCTCATCGATGGCAGTAACCCTGTGAAAATCTTCATTCACAGCCACCACAGTCAGGCACACTCCATTGTGCGCCACACTCTGATCAATCTTCAGCTCATAACTGAACTTACTTTGAATATCGAAATGATAATTGCTTCCTTCCTGCTCAATGGCACTGATGGTGCCAACGGTTTCTATGATGCCTGTAAACATAGAGCAAGTTTAAGCATTATCGGTGAAAGCCTGAACCTCAAGCAGAAATGAAAAGCCTGAAATTTTTTGAAGGCTTAAGCAAATTTTGAAATAACTTCGAGCCTTCAATGCAAGACTCTTATCGACATAAAGGAATGAGAAGGCAACTGGTTAAGGTTGTCCAGGGAAAGGGAATTAAAGATGAAAGGGTGCTAGCCGCTATCGGTAAAATACCTCGCCATTTCTTCTTTGAAAATGCCTTGGTAGAGCATGCCTATGAGGATAAGGCCTTCCCTATCGGGGCAGGTCAAACCATCTCACAGCCTTATACTGTGGCCTTTCAGACAGAGCTTTTGCAACTCAAGCCAGGCGACAAGGTGTTTGAGATTGGCACAGGTTCCGGATATCAGTCGATTGTATTGCTAGAGCTGGGTGCTGAAGTATTTACCATTGAATACCAAAAGGAACTCTACGAAAGAACCAGCCATTTTCTACCTCAAATGGGCTATAAGCCCAATTTCTACTATGGCGATGGCTCGCAGGGTATGCCCCGCTTCGCTCCTTACGATAAGATCATCGTGACTGCCGGTGCCCCTACGGTACCTGATGCATTAATTGATCAACTCAAAGTTGGCGGCATTCTGGTGATCCCCGTTGGCGATGCCAAAACCCAACAGATGCTTCGCATTACCAAGACTGCCGAAAACAAGGTGCGCACCGAAACCTTCACCAACTTTAAGTTTGTGCCCTTGCTTGGTGCCGATGGGTGGAGGAAGTAAGTTCAATGTTGAAGGTTCAATGTTTAATGTTTGATGTCCAATCACTTTAAACACAGAACATTGAACTTAAAACATAAATCAGTAGAATCTTCCAAAATTTCGATATTCACCTATCCATTATAATTCATTCTTTAACTACTTTTGCAGCGAACAAAATATACTATGGCTAAACAACCTAAAACTGCTAGTAAGTCGACTGTAACAATGACCGAATTGGTGCTTCCCAACGACACCAATACATTGAACAACTTGATGGGAGGCCGATTGATGCACTGGATGGACGTAGTAACCGCCATTGCAGCCCAAAGGCACTCCAACCGCATTGTAGTAACTGCTTCTGCAGATAATATTTCGTTCAAGAACCCAATCCAGTTGGGCGATGTGGTGACCCTTACCGCCAAAGTAACCCGTGCTTTTAGTAGCTCAATGGAGGTATATGTGGAAGTATATGCAGAGAATATTCCTTCCGGAACCAAATTCAAGAGCCACAGCGCCTTCTTCACTTTTGTAGCAGTAGACCAGGGCGGTAGACCCATTGACGTACCTGAGCTAATTCCTGAAACCGAGGAAGAGAAAGAACTTTATGAAGGCGCTCTGAGAAGAAGACAGCTTCGATTGGTACTGGCCAAGCGCATGAAGCCCGAAGAAGCCACAGAGCTTAAAAGCATCTTCTTCGATCAGAATATCGGTAAAGCGGAGTAAAACCAATTCCCCTCCTTTCAGAGTTATTTCCTAAAAAAGGCATTTAACTCAATGTTCAATTGAAAAACACTAAATGTGTTGCTCTTCAATCTAGCAGAGGCCATTCCCCCTTTTTCGAAAAGAGGGAATGGCCGAGGCCTCGGGGCGGGGGATTTTTTTAAGACAACCCGTATCAGAAAACAGAAGCCTCAAAAAGGCCTCACCCTCTTATCCCTCTCTATTCTTATGGATTAAGCAAGGTTTGGGATATAGATTTTTTCATATTTTCTATCATCTCTGATCAGGGCAAAGACTGTAGCAATGAGTTTTGCCCTGATTGCATTTATCACTGTCATTTTGTTCTTGCCCTCA
>JABXIP010000508.1 GCA_013373005.1 Cytophagia bacterium
TCAGTTCGGACTTACTGATGATAAAGTTTTCAATAACATTATGAGACTCGGAAACACCACAGCGGCTTCTATTCCCATTGCCATGAGCGAGGCTTGGGAGCAGGGAAAAATTAAAGAAGGTGATCTGATCTGTTTGGCAGCATTCGGCAGTGGCTTCACCTGGGCCTCAGCCCTAATTCGCTGGTAATGCTTTCGGATGAATTAATTCAGTTCCTTAATTCAAAGAATTACTTCTTATTAAAGAAAGAAGTAGATGGAAAGCTGAACTCTATTCTTTATTCAGTTCAAAAATCTATTCTGGAAGCATGGAATTCAAAGGATGACTGGAATCTGCCTGGCGAAGTCTCAAGAGTTGCTCGTAAAATCAACAAGGGAAATAACTACAAAGGCTTTCCCTATCAGGTATTCGACTTCCCTTCCATTCTTCAGGAGAAAGATATTTTCTCATTTAGAGTGATTGTGTGGTATGGAAACCTCTTCTCTGTGAACCTGATCATCTCGGACAAATTCATTCCTCTATTTGAAAACCGATTAGATCAATTCTGCAAAAGGGAAACTTATTTGTTAAAATCTCAAAAAGTATGGGAAACCGACACTTCTGACCTTGATAGACTACTAATTAGCGAGGAGTCTCTAGGCGAGGTTTTATCATATTTTCAAAAAAATAATTCAATCAGACTATTTAGATTATTTAAGATGAACCAAATTAATGACATCAATCGTTTGACAGTTGAATGTTTTAATGATTGGTTTGCTAAATGAATTGGCTTAATATTTGTTAAAAGTAGGCCAATCTCGACCTCCAAAACTTTATGCGGCAAGTAAGAAGCACTTTCACATTTCTTTTCCTCCTTCTTTCAGCTTATTTATCGAAAGCGCAAGACAATTTCGATCTCATCTTCCCATCTGCAGATCCTGAGCTTACCTACAAGGGTGAATTAAAAGATGGTAAACGCCATGGCTTGTGGGTTGCATACAACGAAGACAGTACATACATCCATCGAGGCAATTACTATGAAGGAGCCAAAACCGGCTATTGGAATGTTTTCATAGATATGGTTGAGCGAGCCCGACTAAGTTATAAAAACGATAGCCTGAATGGCCCCTACTATCTATTTTATATCAACAGGGTTATTGCAGCAAAAGCCAATTTTGAGGGCAACCAATTGAATGGAACCTGGGAAGCCTTCAGGGAAGATTCATCTCCTCTCGAGAAAGGAACTTTCGAAAACGGTTTGAAAGAAGGTGAATGGAGGGGTTATTACAGAAATGGCTCTACTGAGTTTATTTCTCAATACAAAAATGGAAAGCTTGAAGGAATCTATATATCCTTCGATGAATACGGTGATAAAACGGTAGAAACAGTCTACAAAAATGGCTTGCTAGATGGTCAATGGAAGAAATACGATTTCGATGGCTTTATAATCGAAGACGGTCAGTTTGTTAAAGGACAAAGAGATGGTGTCTGGGAATACTACTTTGGCCCCAGCATGAGAGCAGCAACCGAGCTTTACGATAATGGTAAGAAAACCGGTACTTGGGTTACCTATCATACCAATAGGAGAATGGCCTCTGAGATAACCTACGTGAACGATCAACCGGTAGGCACAGCCAAAAGCTGGCACCCCAACCGACAGCTCGAATCTATCACATATTATAAATACGGACTAGCTGACAGTCTTTATCAGCAATACTATGAAAATGGTGTGCTGGCCATGGAAGGCAACTTTGACTTAGGCCTAAAAACCGGTCCCTGGAAAATTTTCCACGACAATGGCATGATATCAGAGTTAGGGAGATACGAGAAAGACAAAAGGGTTGGTAACTGGAAGTCTTTTGATGACAAAGGAACCCTCATAGCAGAAGGCTCCTTTTCAGAAGATAAGGAGGCCGGACAATGGTTCTACTATTATGGAAATGGAAAGCTCGAATCTATTGGTAGCTACTTCAATGGAGAGAAGGATGGCCTTTGGGGCTACTTTCATCAGAACGGTTCAACCATGAAAGAAGAAACCTGGAACAAAGGCAGGCTACTGACCATTACCGATTTTACCGATGAAAGAGGGAGAACCCACTCTTCAGGAACTCTAAAATCTGGTAACGGCATGATCATCAACTACTACCGAGATGGTGAAGTATTTTCTCAAGGCACCTATAGCAATGGGCGCCCCAATGGAGATTGGGCTTTTTATGATGAAAGAGGTAGAAAAGTAACCTCAGGAAGATTAGTTGATGGAGTCAAAGAAGGTCCTTGGGAAATATTCTCAAAATCAGGCCAAACCATTGATGTTGAGATTTATTTGAATGGCGAGTTAACTCATAGCGCAAGAGATAACTAGATGAAACAATAAAGGTCACACTCAGTTCTTAAGCAATTATGGGTTGGTTTAAGAAAAAGACAGAAAAGGAAAAACTTCAAGAGCAGTATAAAAAACTACTCAACGAATCGTATAAGTTATCTCACACTGATAGGAAACAAAGTGATTTAAAAGCTGCGGAAGCTGATGAGATATTGAGAAAAATAGAAGCGCTAGATTAATCCTTCCTTTGAAGCGTCTTGAGCAACTCTTTCAGCTTTGATTTTATAAGCTCCGTCTCATTCCAGGGTAGAAAGTGATTCTGACCTTCTAGCATAATTAGCTCATGAGGTGCATTTACTAGTACACTATCAGCAAACGGTCCGTTTCCTGGATCGACCAAGTTATCTTCAGTTCCTTGAATAGTAATAGTATAGGCATTCACATTCTTCCAAAGCGGCAGCATGGCCTCAAGTTCTTCCCGGAGAAATATTAATTCCTCATTAGAAATTCGGAATATTTTAGGAGCTATTGCACCAATCACTGGCCAGCGCATGGGAACCCTAAACCAATCTTCTTCGGGCTCAAGTTTAGGATCTAGAGCAGGTGCCAGAAGTATCATACCATCCACCAATTCCGGATAGTCCATTGCCAGTCTAACGGCAATCGGACCACCCAATGAATGGCCAATCAGTATTCTGGGTGCAGCAGCAGCTTCCAGCATAGGCTTCAGCATTCTGCCCTGCTCTTCCAGAGAACGGATGGGCTTAGCATAGCTGGATTTCCCAAAACCCGGCCTATCTGGAGAAATAATCTGAGCATGATTATAAAGTGTACTATCAGTAAAATATCCAATAAAAGCATCCCAAGAACCTGGTGTTCCATGTATGAAAATCAGAGAACCACTGTCTGACAAAGCCAGTTTCTCATAGTGCATTTCATAATCATCAACCTTGTAAAAAACACTCTCGGGCTGCACAGGCTTATCGGCAAAAAACTCCTTTATCTCTTTGTCGGTCATTGAAAAGCTAAAGCAACTGCTCACAACTTGTGAAACAGCAATAAAGCCTATAAATACCAAGAGGCAACCAACTTTTACCTTCCTTCTTTTTTTCATTTCTAACCTTAGAACAATCTAAAATAAAAAAACCACTCTCAAATGAGAGTGGTTTTTCAAAATCTATGATTTCAGGTTCTTATCTCAAGAACAACATTTCTCTATACTTCAACAATGGCCAAGCCTCGTCATCCAGAATTCCCTCAAGTCTGTCAACTGCCTCTCTGATAGCATCAAAGTAAGTTCCTTTGATTTTATCGCAGTAAGCAATAGCCTTTTCTCTTGAGTGTTCAATGCTGTTCACCTCTCCTCTAATGTCATTCATTCCCTGAACATTCTTTTGGATCGTAACGATTTGTGCATTCACCTTTTCAAGGATTGACTTGATGTGGCTGTTATCCAAACCAAACTCTGCCAAACCTTTGGCATTTTGCATTAGTTTGTTTTGGTATTGAACTGCTGCAGGAACAATTTGCGCCAAAGCAATTTCAGAAATCAATCTAGCTTCAATCTGAATTTTCAGAATGTAGTTCTCTAATTGAATCTCGTTTCTAGCCTCCAATTCAATAGCAGACATTACACCGAACTCTTCGAAAATGCCTTTTGCTTCAGGAGTTACATAAGCATCTAGTGCTCTTGGAGTATCCTTCACATTAGGAAGTCCTCTCTTTTCAGCTTCATCTGCCCACTCTTGAGAGTAACCATCACCTTCAAAGCGAACCGCCTTTGATTCTTTGATGTAGTCTCTCAGTACATTAACAATAGCAATTTTCTTGTCTTCGCCTTTGTTCACTCTGTCAGTGACCACCTTGTGGAACTCTTTTAGTTGTTTAGCAACAATCAGGTTCAACACAGTCATTGGCTCAGCAACGTTTTGGTCAGAACCAACCGCTCTGAACTCAAACTTGTTACCTGTAAAAGCAAATGGAGAAGTTCTGTTTCTATCTGTATTATCAAGGATGATTTGAGGAATCTTATCGATACCCAATTTCATATACATGTTCTCACCCTTGTCTACCTTAATGTTACCATTGTTCTCCAATTCGTCAAGAACGGCTGTCAAATCAGAACCGAGGAATACAGACATAATAGCCGGAGGTGCTTCATTAGCGCCTAATCTGTGGTCGTTACCTGCAGAAGCAATACTTGCTCTCAAAAGGCCAGCATTGGCATGAATAGCCTTAACAGTGTTTACCAGGAAAGTAAGGAACTGAAGATTCTCACGAGCACTTGAACTTGGCTGGAATACGTTGACTCCGTTGGAAGCGATCAAAGACCAGTTATTGTGCTTACCGCTACCATTAAGTCCGGCAAATGGTTTTTCGTGGAACAATACTTTTAGATCATGTCTTTCGGCCACTCTGTTCATCACATCCATCATCAAAGAGTTGTGGTCAGTTGCCACGTTAATATCTTCGAAAATTGGAGCCACCTCAAACTGAGCCGGAGCCACCTCATTGTGACGAGTAGAAACCGGAATACCTAATTTCAAACACTCAATCTCAAAGTCTTTCATGAAGTTGTAAACTCTACTTGGAATAGATCCAAAGTAGTGATCGTCCAACTGCTGACCTCTTGCAGGGTGACGGCCAAATACCGTTCTACCAGCCATTACAAGGTCAGGTCTTGCGTTAAACAATGCTTTATCAACCACAAAATACTCTTGCTCACAACCTAAAGAAGCACTTACTCGGTTCACATTTCTATCGAACAATTGGCAAACTTTAGTTGCAGCCTTATCAACAGCCTCTACCGCCTTCAACAATGGAGCCTTATAATCCAACGCCTCCCCTGTGTAAGACACAAATATGGTAGGGATACAAAGTGTACGACCCCAAATAAATATAGGAGAACTTGGATCCCAGGCAGTATAACCTCTAGCCTCGAAAGTAGAACGAATACCACCATTAGGGAATGAAGAAGCATCTGGCTCTTGCTGAATAAGCATACTTCCCTTAAATACCTCAATACCTTTATGAGCATCGAAGAATGAGTCATGTTTCTCAGCAGTAGCGCCAGTGAGTGGCTGGAACCAGTGCGTATAGTGGGTTGTACCTTTAGAGATAGCCCAAGTCTTAACAGCAGAAGCTACCTCATTAGCAGTTTCCACCTCGATTTTCTTGCCTTTTTTAATGGCAGATTCAACTTTTTTGTAAGTGTCAGGGGCAAGAGTTGCCTTCATCTTCTCCATGGTGAAAACTTCATCCGCGAAGAAGTCGGAAATCTTGTCCGCTGGAGCAAAAACACGGTCAGTAGTTCTCTGCTGAACAATGTTTAATGCACGTTGGCGCTGATTCGACATATCTGTTGATTTTTGTGTTTTAAAATTCGACTCGAAATTAACACAATTACGTAATTCAATACGAATCTCACCCAAATATTTATCCACTTAAAGAATAAAAACGTTTTCAGAGCTAAAATCCGATTAAAAAATTAACCGAAGAGAAAAATTGAGTCAAAGCATTCAAAACTGTATTTTGGAGGAAATGAACTAAATTGAGTTCAGAATTCTTACCTTTGCAGCCCGTTTTAGGAAGCATGAAAAAAGTAGCCTTTTATACCTTAGGATGTAAGCTGAATTTCTCAGAGACTTCAACTATCTCACGACAGTTTGAAGACAGAGGGTTTCAGAAGGTTGACTTTTCCGAAACTCCAGATGTATTCATTATTAATACTTGCTCGGTAACTGAGAATGCTGACAAAAAGTGTAAGAAGATTGTTAGAGAAGCTCAGAAAATAAACCCTGATGGTTTTGTGGCCATTATAGGTTGTTATGCGCAGCTAAAACCGAAAGAGATTTCAGAGATAGAAGGTGTGGATGCAGTACTTGGAGCTGCTGAGAAGTTCAGGTTACTCGACCTCCTCCCCACTTTCCAAAAATCTGAGCAGGCTCAAGTGCTTGCTTCCGAAATCAAAGAAGCTAGAGCTTTCAATAATGCCTACTCTATTAATGATAGAACCAGGACCTTCTTAAAAGTTCAGGATGGCTGTAATTATCACTGTGCTTTCTGTACAATTCCTCTGGCAAGAGGCAAAAGCCGCAGCGATAGTATAGAGAACATCATTAAATCGGCACATAAAATTGCCGCTACAGATACCAAAGAGATTGTACTTACCGGTGTAAACATTGGCGACTTTGGGATTCAGGATGGAAAAAGGGCTGAAAAATTCGTTGACCTGGTTAAAGCTATAGACCAGGTTGAAGGTATTGATAGAATTAGAATCTCATCAATTGAGCCGAATCTATTGACCAACGAGATTATTGAATACACACTAACTTCAAACAGATTCGTTCCACACTTCCATATTCCTCTGCAATCTGGCAGCAACAAGATTTTGAGGAAAATGCGCAGAAGGTACTTGAGAGAACTCTATGAAGACAGAGTTTCGAAAATCAAGAACATTATACCCGACTGCTGTATTGGAGTTGATGTTATTGTTGGATTCCCAGGCGAAACAGAGGAAGACTTTCTGGATACCTACAACTTCTTGAATGAGCTGAACATTTCATACCTCCATGTATTCACTTATTCTGAAAGAGCCAATACAGCTGCTCCAGATATGGAAGGCACTGTTCCCATGAAAGAGAGAAACAAAAGGTCTAAAATGCTGCGCATCCTATCTGAGAAGAAAAAAAGACAATTCTATGAGAGCCAATTAGGCTCCACTAGAACTGTGCTCTTTGAAGACGATATAGAAGACGGCATGATGCACGGGTTTACCGAAAATTATGTGCGTGTAGCCGCCAAATACGACCCGCTTTTGATCAACGAGCTCAAAACTGTTCAGCTTACCCGAATTAACGAAAAGGGTGTGGTTGAAGTAGAAGAACCGGAAATGGTCTTTGAGACTCATTAGATTCCTTTGGCTAAATCTTAGCATCCGTTTATCCTCCCTCAGACCTAGCTGAGCTTGTTTCTACGTTTAAA
>JABXIP010000078.1 GCA_013373005.1 Cytophagia bacterium
AAATTCATAAAGTTGATGCAAGCCAATAGCAGTACAAAAACACCAATTACACCATAGAGTCGAACGAATTTCAATTCATTGCTCAATACTTGCTTTCCGTCCTTCCATTCTGATCTTAGGTGCCAGTCTTTCATGGGATGGAGAAACAAGGTTTGACCTGATTCTTTGGCCCAATCGTCATAATGACCCTTTACTTTTTCAGCAATGAGCGATGATAGCTGATTTTGATCAACATGCTGAGCTAGTTTCACATAAACATCAATATTGTAATTGTTCCACACATTGAAAGCTTCGGGTGTTTCTCCAAGTAATAGTGATAGGCGAGAGAAGAAGGTGGCGTTACTGAATTTCGAGTTTTTAGGAAGATCCTTATAAACTCCACCCACCAAGAGGTCAGCAGAAGAATTGATCTGAACGTTCTTTCCTAAGGGATTTTCATCGTCAAATAGTTTTTTGGATAAGGATTCTGAAAGAAGAATTGACCTTTTCTCCTTGAGTCCTTCAGTCGTTCCATAAATCATTTCTAGCCCTAATACTTCAGGCCCTTCTGGTTGAAGAAAAACTCCTATTTCACGGAATTTTAATTCCCCATTACCTACCACCGGAGCCTGCGTTCTCGACCTGACCATAAAGAGGGTTTCTATCTGATCGGGAAAGGATTCTCTGATGAGCGTACCCATACCTGTGGTGAGTGAATTACTTACTGAAACACCTCCCTCTCCATTATCCTCGGCCCGTAGCACCTGAGCAATTTGCTCGTAGTTTTTGTGATACTTGTTATAATTAAGCTCGTCCTGAACCCAGAGACCGATAAGCATAGCAACTACCATTCCCATGGCGAGGCCTCCAATATTGATAAATGAATAGCCTTTGTTTTTGAGCATATGTCGATAGCTCACTTTAAAGTTGTGATTGATCATAGTGTTTGAGTTTTTGAATTTGAAGAAGCGAAAAGCAAACGGACGCAGGTAGTTAATGACCTGAAACCAATAGTTGCGCCTTGCTTTTCGGGTTGAATGTGTTGTTAATGTTGAGTAAAATTTTTCATCCAAATCTCCCAAAACCTCTTCTGCCAGTTCATCTTTCAGGAACCAGAGTAGTAGCTTTTCAGCTAGCCGGGGTGGGGTGATATGGTTTTTAGTGTCTTTCATTGTTTTTCGTCACTGCGAGGCACGAAGCAGTCCCCCAATACCGAGTGAGACATTGCTTCGTCACAATCTTCTGCTGTCGCGAAGTTTGTTTCTCGCAGTGACGTTATGTGATGCAGGGCGTTCAAAAATTAAACTTCAAATTCCCAGCAAACGAAGGGTACTGATTCCAAAGCGACATTTTAAAATCTCTTGAGTCCTGTAAGGCTTTTTCACCCGCTGCCGTAATGGTGTAAATCCGTTTTCTCCGGCCTCCTCGCTCAGCGGTAGATTCACCCATGGCTGATTTAAGGAAGCCTTTCTCAGACAATCTGTTGAGAGTAGAGTGAACTGCTCCGATGGAAACAGCCCGTTCTGTTTGGCTTTCAAACTTCTCTGCAATTTTGAAGGCATAAGCTTCTTTATCCAGTATTCCGACTAGCAGAAGTAGAACCTCTTCAAAGTCTCCAAGTTTAGTTTCTTTCATAACATACTAAATTGTAGAACAAATGTAGGGTATTAAAATTTATATGTTCTACTTTTTAGTAAGAAATATTAAATCAACTTTGATTTGTCCGATTTGCTATTTCTTTGGTCGGCTGCCATTCAGAGAAAACTTTTCAATCCATACCAACCCTATCAGCTATATTTAGGCTCATTCCATAAATATCTCAGATGAACTCAATCAAACAGTTTTTATCCTTATGCCTATTCTTTTTGGCAATTGGTATTCAGGCTCAAACAGACCTCTCATTGTTCGAAACCATGAAGCCACGTTCCATTGGCCCTGCCGGAATGTCGGGTAGGGTTACCGCAATAGATGTGGTAAGGCACAACCGAAACGTCATCTACATTGGCACTGCCTCTGGCGGTGTTTGGAAATCTACCAGTGCGGGGACCAGCTGGGATCCTATTTTTGACGATCAAGAGGTAGCATCTATCGGAGCTGTTAAAATAGATCCATCTAATCCGAGTGTTATTTGGGTTGGTACAGGAGAGGGGAACCCTAGAAACTCTTTGAATTCCGGTTATGGTGTTTACAGAAGCCTTGATGCCGGAAGAACCTGGCAACATATGGGTCTGGAAAAGACTAAGAACATTCACCGAATAATTGTTCATCCTGATGACCCGAACACGGTTTGGGTCGGAGCAATAGGTTCTCCTTGGGCAGAGCATCCTGAAAGAGGTGTGTTTAAGACTACTGATGGCGGTAAAACATGGAGAAAAGTGCTTTATGATATTCCAGGAGCAGGTATTGCCGACTTGGTGATTGATCCTACAAACCCTAATAAGCTCGTAGCGGCCATGTGGGAGCACCGAAGATGGCCTTGGTTCTTCAACTCAGGAGGACCTGCATCGGGTATTTATATCTCTCATGATGGTGGCGAAACGTGGGATAGGAAAACCTCTGAAGACGGTTTGCCAAAAGGCGATTTAGGGAGAATTGGTTTGGCTATTGCCCCTTCCATGCCTGATAGAATTTATGCTTATGTAGAGTCTAAGGAGAATGCTATTTACAGATCGGATAATGGTGGAGTAGATTGGTACAGAATCTCAAACAGAGGTGAAAGCGGTATTGGAAATCGTCCCTTTTATTACGGAGAGATTTATGTCGATCCGAAGAATGAAAATAGAGTTTATTCGATTCACACTTACGTTACCGCTAGTGAAGATGGAGGCAAAAGCTTCGATACTTTTGTAAACCCTGGATATGTCCATGTCGACAACCACGCCTACTATATTCACCCAGACGATCCAAACTTTATTGTATTAGGAAATGATGGTGGTTTGGTACTCAGTACCGATAGAGGTGGCAGCTGGCAATATTCGGAAAACCTTCCTATTGGGCAATTCTACCATGTAAACTACGATATGGAAACTCCATATAATGTTATGGGTGGAATGCAGGATAATGGTGCCTGGTTAGGCCCAAGTCAGCTATTGAAGCAAGGTGGAATTAGAAATAGTTATTGGGAAAGAATTGTAGGTGGAGATGGCTTTGATGTTGTTCCGGATCCTATCGATTCAAGATATGGCTACTCTTTGAGTCAAGGCGCCAATATTCAAAGATACGATAGAGAAACTGGCGAAATGCGCGGTATTCAGCCAGAACATCCCGATGGCGTGGCACTCAGATGGAATTGGAATGCTGGTGTAAACGTGGACCCTATCGATAAAAAGACGGTCTATCTCGGAGCTCAGTTTTTATTTAAGTCGAGCGATCATGGCTTGAACTGGGAGATCATTTCTCCAGACCTGACCACCAACAATCCTGAAAAGCAGGATCAGTTGAATACCGGTGGTTTGAACTATGATAATACTGGTGCAGAAATGCATACCACAATAACGGTAATTGAGCCAAGCCCATTAACTCAAGGGATGATCTGGGTAGGAACAGATGATGGTAATGTGCAACTAACCAGAGATGGTGGTGCGAATTGGACAAATAGTGCAGGTAAGTTCCCTGGTCTTCCTGAAGCCACCTGGGTTCAGCAGATCAAGCCAAGTACTTATGATGAGGGTACGGCCTTCGTGGTTTTCGATGATCATAGAAGGGACAACTGGTCGCCTTACGTTTACCAAACTACCAATTATGGCAGAACATGGAAGCGCATTGTGACTGATGAAGATGTGTTTGGCTTTGCTTTGTCTTTCGTACAAGACCCAATTGAACCTAATTTGATGTTTCTGGGAACAGAGGGTGGCCTGTATGTAAGCATGGATGGCAGTGAAACTTGGGCCAAGTGGACACATAGTTATCCAACCGTACCCACTATGGACTTGGCTATTCATCCGAGAGAGCATGACTTAATCATCGGAACCTTCGGCAGAGCTATCTGGATTTTGGATGATATCAGACCAATTCGTGAGGCAACCACTTTGGGCATGAATAAGCTAAAGGAGGAAACGGTTCATCTCTTTGAAATTCCTGATGCCACCCATGCAATCATCGGACCTTACTGGGGTTACAGAAGTACAGGTAATGGAATGTTCTTTGGAGAGAACAAGCCCTTTAATGCCGCCATCAGTTTCTATGTGAAGGAGAAAAAGGGAAGAGTGAAGATGGAGATTTCGGATCAATCAGGAAAGATTGTCAGAACCAGATATTATGCTCCTGATGCGGGCTTAAACCGGGTTTATTGGGGATTTGAAACCGATGGTGTGAGAAGTCCTGGTTCCAGAGTTCAAACCGGAAATGAAGTAACACCGCCAAGTGGTTACGATGCTTTGCCGGGTACTTACACTGTGAAGCTTACTTATAATGGTGAGTCTTCATCACAGTCAATCAATGTTTTGAGAGATGAAAGAGTTGAAGGTTGGGATTTGGCAGCACTCGAGGAGAAGCAAGCTTTTATTGCTAAGTATTATGAGTTGAATAATGAGGTGGTGGAAGGCGTAGATCAATTGAATGAAGCTCAAGACATAGTGGGTAAAATACAGCAGCTGGATGAAGACAATGAGGAGCTTCAGACGAAGTCGAAGGAAATGAAGCAGAAGTTAGCTGAGTTGAGAAAGTTGTTTTACGCTGAGCCTGTTCAAGGCAATAGAGGTGATGACAGCCCGATAACCAGTCAATTTAGAAATGTAAGAGGCAAGATGGGCGGAAGCTATGAGCCTGTTTCTCAAGCTGCAGAATATGCCTATGATAACTTCGTTAGAAACTGGGCCCCAGTGAGAGAGAAGCTCAATGGATTCTTTAGCAATGACTGGAATGAGTATAAGCGTTTTGTGGAAGGCCTCAACCTTGAATTAGTCAAAGGTTTCGGGAATTAGGGTTTTATCCAAAGCTATGTGCTATAGTTGAAGGCAGCTCAATGGTTGTTTTAACGTCACCCTGAACTTGTTTCAGGGTCTATAACGACTGATTTTAATCAGTTAGATTCTGAAATAAATTCAGAATGACGAACTTTTATACCATTGAGCTGCCTTGTCCAACTTACTCATTTCTTAAGTTGGTAGCAGGATTCAATCTTGCCGTTTTTAAAGTTTGAGAGGCCACTGTGAGCCAGGCTAAGACCAAAGTTAGGAGACCCGCTAGTCCGAAGAACCACCAGTTGAGATCAATCTTGTAGGCATAGTCCTGAAGCCATTGATTAGCAGCCCAATAACTTACGGGTAGGGCAATAATAATGGCTAATCCAACCAGCAATGAGAACTGCTTAGTGAGAAGCGTGACAATATCCCAGGTACCTGAACCTAATACTTTCCTGATGCTGATTTCCTTCAGTCGCCTTTCCGTTGTATAAGCAGTCAGCCCGAACAAGCCCAGGCATGAGATGATAATAGCCAAAGTGGCGAAGTACTTTGAAAGCTCGGCTATTCTTTGTTCAGAAGCATATAAAGCCTGATAGTCTTGATCTACAAAAATCGGTTTGAAAGGATATTCAGGATTGAATCTTTCATATAGCGCTTCAATTTTAGGAAGTGTTGTAGCCGCGGATCCAGCCTTAATTCTGGCCATAATAAAATGAGTAGACTCAGGATTGTAAAGGAACATGGCAGGTTCCACCTGGTCGTGAATAGAGCCAATGGTGAAGTCTTTGACTACACCAATAATCTGTCTAGTTCCTGTATAATGCTGTATGGTCTTGCCGATAGGGTCTTTCATACCCATAGCTTGAATGGCGGTTTCATTGAAAATGACACCCTCTTTGTTGTTGGCAAATTCTTCAGTGAAGTCATGTCCTGCTACTAACTCAAGTCCAAGTAATTCGAGTTGATTTGTTCCGGAATTATATTCCCAAAATTGTACCTGATCCTTTTCAGTTTTACCTTCCCAGCCCACTCCTCCGGTGGAGTTAATTCCGCCCACCATAAAGCCGGACATGGCAGCATTTTCAACACCAACTATGTTCTTCAGTTCGCCTACAAATGCTTCCGATTGATCAGTGAGGGTACCTTCTCTTTCAAAATAAACTAGGTTGTCTCGGTTATAGCCAAGGTTTTTGGTCTTGATGAATTCCATTTGTCGGAAAATGACGAGCACGCTCACAATCAGAATAGTGGAGAGTGTAAACTGAAAAACAACCAGAAACTTTCTTCCCAGTCCGCCAGAGGCATTGGCCAGTTTAACACCTTTCAAAATAGACAGTGCCTTCAGGTTTGAAAGATAAATGGCGGGGTAACTTCCAGCTAATAGTCCAACCAGTAATACTATGGAGACTGATATCTGAATGAATGGCCAGGTTAAATTCATGCTCAATTGCTTACCTGTTATTAGGTTGAACTCAGGCAATAATAGCCAGGCAAGTAAACTGGAAATCAACAGGCCAAAAAGGCTTAGCATAATAGATTCTGTTAGGAATTGCCAGGCCAAAGAGGCTTTGGTTGCTCCCATAGATTTTTTCACTCCAATTTCCTTCATTCGCTGCGATGCTTTGGCCGTAGCGAGGTTGACAAAGTTGATGCAGGCGATTAACAGAATGAGAATGGCTACGAACGATACGATTCTGACGTATTCAATTCTTCCGCCAACCTTATGCCCATTTTCAAATTTTCCTCGCAGGTAAAGGTCTGGATAGGACGTAAGGAACATTTCTGTTTTGGTCTCCTCCAGATTGGATTTGAATATGTTATCAATTTTTTTGCTCGTAGCAGCAATGTCTGTTCCCTCTTGGGTGACAGTGGTGATTCTGGCATAATAATTTCCCCATTGTTTGTAATCAATGAGTTCGTTATGATAGTAATTCCAAGGAAGGAGTAACTCGAATTGTGCCGAACTTTGATGAGGAATATTTTGAAGAATTCCAGTAACTATAAATGGTGTTTTCTTACCCCTGAAATGCCATTGAATGGTTTTGCCAATGGCAGATTCATTTGGAAATAGTCTTTCCGCCAGAGACTCCGTAATTAGAATCTCTGAATTGGTTTTAAGTACCTCATCCTTATTTCCCTGAAGGAGAGGGTAGGTAAATACTTTAAGGTAGTCTTCACTTGCAAAACTTCCTACAACTTTTAATGACTTAGGACTATCTCCCTCAGTAGAAATGGTGTATTCATGTGGATCTGTGTAGGCCGTTGCCATTTTAACTTCAGGTACCTGAGTCTGAATTTCTTCGAGTAGCAAACCGGGTGTGCCTTTCCAGGTAAAGATTCCACTAGCATCGGTGTGGTTTGACATTACATGGTAGAGGTTGTCTTTATTGGTATGGAACTGGTCTACCGATAGTTCGTCATTGACCCATAAATAGATGAGCAATACGCAGGTGAGTCCTGAAGTAAGCCCTATGAGGTTAATGGCCAAAGAGGCCTTGTGCTTCAGGAAGTTCCTGAATGTAATGGTTAGGTTGTGTAGAAACATATCGTAAAAATTGAGTTTTTGATATCCTTTAAATGATCGGATAATGCCCGGCCTAAAGAGCAAAAGCACATCCTTAATAAATAGTCGTTTGGCTGCCCTATGACCTTTTGAGGCGGCCCG
>JABXIP010000313.1 GCA_013373005.1 Cytophagia bacterium
GAAAATATATGGCGAAGCGAATCCAACTTTCACCATTACCTATACAGGTTTTGTGAATGGAGACGATGCTACAGCAATCACTACCGAACCAACGGCATCTACGACAGCAGACGCCACAACGGGTGTGGGAACTTATGACATCGATTTGGCAGGCGGAGCAGCAGATAACTACAGCTTCAACCTAACCAGTGGAACTTTAACGGTGAATAAGGCAACATTAACTGTTACGGCTGATGATAAGTCTAGAATCTATGGTAAAGCCAATCCAACCTTTACCAGCACTTATTCAGGTTTTGTAAATGGAGATGATAAAACGGTTATCACAGCTGAGCCAACTGCTTCAACTTTAGCAGATGTAACGACAGGTGTAGGTACTTATGATATCGATTTAGCAGGTGGGGTAGCAGACAACTATAGCTTCAACTTAACCAGCGGAACACTGACCATCGGCAAGGCCACACTGACAGCCACTGCTGATGATAAGAACAAGGTTTATGGTGAGGTGAATCCAAGCTTAACTGTTACTTACTCAGGCTTTGTGAATGGAGACGATGTAACGGCTATCACTACCGAGCCAACGGCTTCAACAACAGCAGATGCCACAACTGGTGTTGGAACTTATGATATCTCTCTAAGTGGAGGAGTTTCAGCCAACTATTCATTCACAACGAATAAGGGAACACTAACAATCAGTAAGGCCGTCTTAACAGCCACTGCAGATGATAAGTCGAAAATTTATGGCGAATCGAATCCAACTTTCACTATTACCTATACAGGTTTTGTGAATGGTGATGATGCTACGTCAATCACTACGGAACCGACAGCATCTACGACAGCAGATGAAACAACGGGGGTAGGAACTTATGATATCGATCTTACAGGTGGAGCAGCAGATAACTACAGCTTCAACCTAACCAGTGGGACTTTAACAGTGAACAAGGCGACATTAACAGTTACGGCTGATGATAAACAAAGGTCAGTAGGTCAGGATAACCCTGTCTTTACCATCACATACTCAGGCTTCGTGAATGGAGATACAGAGGATGATATAGATACTGAACCAAATGCATCAACGATTGCAGACGCATCAACAGCTGCAGGTACAGCTGCCATCACCTTAAGTGGAGGAAGTGATAATAATTACGACTTCAACCTGATAGATGGAACATTGACTATAGTAGATGCAGCCTTTGTTACTTCAGTTTCAGTACCGAATGATGGCACCTATAAGATTGGCGATGAGATGACTTTCACGGTAATTTTTAATAGAGCAATTACCACAACAGGGAATGCCCAGTTAGATTTAACCATTGGAACAGCCAGCAAGAAGGCAACACAAATAGGAGCAGTTACTGATGGTCTGAATATGGTGTTTGGTTACACTATTGAAGAAGGCGACCTGGATGCTGATGGAATCTTTTTGGGTACCTCAATTAACCTGAATGGCGGAAAAATAGTAGATGAGTTTGCCACAGATGCTCTTCTGACCTTGAATAATGTGGCGAGCACAGCATCTGTCAAAGTAGATGGAATAAGAGCCACACCAACTTTGAGCACCTCAGCAGGAGACCTGACGAATACCGCCTTCACAGTTACTGTAACTTATGACGAAGAGGTGTCAGGCTTAAGCGCCACAGATCTTGAAGTAAGCAATGGAACAGTGAACAGCGTGAATGTGGTAACGGCCGGTCTGGTTTGGGAGGCAGAAATAGCCCCAACTGCCGATGGAACCACAACGGTTTCTGTTCTGGCAGGAGCAGTGGCAGATAATGCAGGCAATACTAGTGTGGCTTCAACCAATACGATAAGCACCACCTTTGACGGAACAGCGCCAGAGGTGAGCAGTATTGCCAAAGCAGAACCTGATCAGATTCCTACAGGTACTGCAACCAGAAGCTTTACGGTTGTCTTCAGTGAAGAAGTGACTGGTGTAGATGTCACAGACTTTGAGGTGATAACTACTGGAACAGCCACAGCCAGCATCAATGCCGTAACAGCAACCGATGCTAAGACCTATACGGTGAGCGTGAATGGAATATCGGGTGAAGGAACCATTGGGCTGAATGCCA
The DNA here is from genome assembly GCA_013373005.1 of Cytophagia bacterium. Taxonomy (GTDB): domain Bacteria; phylum Bacteroidota; class Bacteroidia; order Cytophagales; family Cyclobacteriaceae; genus Roseivirga. The sequence continues at coordinate 2,070 of JABXIP010000313.1, forward strand.
AGGATGACGGAAGCATTATTGATGCTGCTACCAACTCGCTGGCCGATGCCTTTACCGGAGAAGTTTATACGACCAATTTCGCTCCAACAGATATCACTCTGTCAGCTTCCAGTATTCAGGAGAATAATGATGTAGATGAAGAAGTAGCCACTTTGAGCACCACAGATGCCGATGCAGGCGACAGCTTCACTTACAGCTTGGTAAGTGGAACAGGTGATGCGGACAATGCAAGTTTCACTATCAATGGAGACAAACTATTGGCTGCAGAAGCCTTCGACTTTGAAACCAAAGACAGCTATAGCATCAGACTAAAAACTGATGATGGCTTTGGAGGAAGCTTTGAGAAAGAGTTGACCATCAACATCACCAATGAAGGCGAAGCCATCATAGGGATTGCAGGAGAGGGAGAGTTCGAGCAAACCACGCTTGGCCTATCTACTACCAAAACCTGGACAGTGACCAATAGTGGAGACGTAGCCACTGAGGTGAGAATCATTAGCTCAAGCCAAGGCTTTAGTTTTAGTCCAGGGTCAGTACAGGTAGAAGCAGGAGCAAGTCAGGAAATCACAGCGGTATTCTCTCCATCTGAAGCTAAAGTCTACTCTGGTGTGGTAGTGTTCAATTATGACATCACTGACGACATGCAAGACAATGTGATAGAAGTGAATCTTTCAGGTGAAGGGGTGATAGTGACAGGCATAGACAATGGCCAGATTAGTGATGAGCAAATCGCAGTCTTCCCGAACCCTGCTAGCAGCTACATTACCATAGACCTAAGTGATCTGAACGGCATGCCACTGGATATCCGCATGGTTAACCCGACAGGAGTAAGCAAGCTGGAGAAAGAAGGCTATGACAAACCAGAGTTGAGAATAGATGTGACCAACTTTGAAAATGGGCTGTACATTATTCAGTTCAGTAATGAGCGGTCATTAGTAAGGAAGAAAGTACTAATTAGGAAGTAGACGCCAGACTTCAGAAAAAGAACAAAGATGAAAAAGAGAGAAATCATAACTATACTTATCATTCTGGGGCTAATACTATTAGCTTTTAGTTGCAACCCAGATGATCCAATAGAGCCGAGTTTACAAGACCTGACCTATGAAAATCTGGCAGGAGAATGGGCATTGGGCCAGTTTAGTAGCATTAAAGTAGACGGAGCAGATGTAAGTGCCAATTACCCCGGCTTCTCCTTATCCTTCGCAGAGGGCACCTATACCACCACCAACGCAGGCAACTTATTTAGCCCAAATGGCACCTGGGAGTGGACAGATACAGATGCCACACAAGTGAACTTAGATGATGGTAAAGTGATCAGCATACAGTCACTCACCACCAGCAAGTTTGTGTTCAGTTTTATAAAATTAGATGGTCCAGTTAGAGCAGGTCTGGCTGGCAGCTATACAATAACAGTTGAGAAATAGATAATTGGTCTTATTTATTTCATTTGGTTGGGAGCCCGCGATAGCAATATTGCGGGCTCTATTATTACTTAAAAAGGTGAATGAAGTGATCTGAACAAAATAGCCTTTGAATTACTTTTAGAAAGTGCATATTAGCATTTACTAACAGTCCTCATAGTGTTATCAACAAGAGTAAGCATAGCTTTCACCATGCTATTTCTCTGCATGTATCAGTTATTGGCCTACCAAGTCAATGACAGCTCTATTCGTTTTACTGACCCCGAAGAAATCTATAAGGTCAATGACTATGTCATGGTCTATCAGACGCCAGATACTATCACTGGAGACGAGGCATGGCGTAGGATTCAGAATGGAGAAATGGAGCAGGTGCCTTATCAGGGCAACCCCGGAATGAGCAACTCAGATGTAGCTTATTGGCTGGTGTTTAGCATTCGGAATGAATATGCAGAAGAGTCTGAATTTCGTTTGGAGCTTTCTTACCCACAGCTAGACCTTACGAGTCTTTCAGAGATTAAAGGAGAGTCGGCTGAAGTACTTTTTACTACAGGAGATAGTTTTAAGTTCGGCAAAAGGCCAATTGATAATCATAATTTCGTTTTTCCATTGAATATTCCTTTCGGGGTTAAAAAGACTTATTTGCTTAATGCAGATAAGAGAAACTCTGCAGTTAGGTTTCCCTTGAGACTTTATAGTGAAGCCCACTTTCTGGACAAAACCAACAAGGAGCAGATCTACCTGACCGTCTACTATATATTCCTTACAATTCTGGTTCTTTCATCATTGATGGTAGGTTTTGGGCTGAGGAACAATGGCTTTATTTGGTATGCGCTAAGCGTATTTTGCTACGGGCTTTGGCTCTTTACCTGGCAGGGCTTTTCATACAAATATTTAACCTCAAACTGGCCGGAGTTCAATCGGCATTTTCTGGCTTTCTGTACGCAGCTAGCCATCATGTCATTGTTGGCCTTCGTTCAAAGCTTTTTCGAGACCAAAACCATCATGCCTAAGTTCAATAAGGTGATGAATGGAGTGCTTGGCTTCTTTGTTTTCGGCACCCTCATTTGGTTGGCTATACCGGATATTTATGTGGCCTATGCTCCTAAGCTTTTTGCTTTGAGGTATTTCTTGGTCGGGCTGATTATCACCTTTTCTGTCATGGCTGCTATCAAATACAGAAAAAGAGGCCTAAACCGTACGGTGATTTTTACGATCTCCTATGCGCTATTTTTTATCACAATTTTTGGGAAGATACTGGATGAATATGGAGTGATTGCCGAGTTCAACTTTGTAGTAGATCCTATCTTAATTGGGAACATGATGCAGGTGCTTGGCCTTTCGGTGGCCATGATGATTACACTTATTAAAGTTGTTCGGGACAGAGAAACACTGCAAACTACGAATGAGGAACTAGCACGTAGCTTAGAAGAGCGAATCAAGTCACCAATGCCTCCAGTGGTAGAATCAAAGCCGGAGTTTTTAACCCTTAAGAGCAAGGCGGTTTTGAATTTAGATGAGGTGGAATACATCTCATCAGATGGAGCCTATTGTGAATTTTATATGACAAGCAAGGATCGCCCGGAAATAGATAGAAGGTCGCTGACTTCTCTTGAAGAGGAATTGCCGGAGAACTTCGTGCGTATCCATAGGTCTACCATCATCAATCTGAAACATGCCAGACAGGTAAGAGCTACTTCAGTTATGCTAGACTCTGGAGCCAAGCTGGTGGTGTCAAGAACCTATAAAGAGCATTTGCTCGAAGCTGCAGGAAAAATCTAGATAGGTTAAGGCATAAAAAAAGCCGCAATCAGCGGCTTTAAGTCTTTAGATAAATAGCTTTTAAAGCTCTCTAATCCAGATATTTCTGAACTTCATTGGGTTGCCATGGTCTTGCAAAGAAATAGGGCCTGGTCCATGAGCTTCGTTGGTTGGTAAGCCAATGTAAGGCGTTGTTCCTTTAATATGATAGTGATTCTGAACCACCACACCATTGTGGATCACAGTAATAGTACCATCGGCTACTTTAATGCCGTCAGCATTGAAACGAGGCGCTTTGTAGATGATGTCATAAACGTTCCAGTCTCCTGGTGCTACGGTAGCATTTACTAAAGGCATTGACTGCTTGTAAATAGATGCGGCCTGACCATTAGAGTAGGTTTTAGACTCGTAGCTATCTAGAATCTGCACTTCATAGATGCCCTGCATAAACACACCAGAGTTACCTCTTTCCTGTCCTTCGCCAACAATTACAGTGGGAGCAGACCATTCTATGTGAAGCTGATAGTCTTCAAACTTTTGTTTGGTTTGAATACCACCTGATCGGGGAACTACTTCCATGTAACCATTTTCAACTTTCCATGGGGCAGGGTTTCCTCCGCGTTGTGTCTCCCAGGCGTTTAGGTTACTCCCATCGAAAAGCACAATGGCATCCGATGGAGCTGCGCCATTTTTACCAGGAGTGATTTTTCTAGGTACCGGATCCCATACCTCTGTGGCCTTAGGGTCGGTTATTTGAGCCATTAGTCCGGCAGCGAAAAAACAGCTAAGTGTTAATGTTAATGCAATCTTTTTCATTTGTTTTCCAAGGTTTTATATGATTGAGTAAACCGATTTTGAAGCCATTTGGTAGAACCGAATGGTCTCAAAACCGGATGATTTATTCTATTCCTAATAGTTTTTTGAACTCTTCATCAGAGATCTGAGAATCAGCAAAATCATCGAAGGTTTTTTGTGTTGCTTCAATGATGAACTGGCTGATATACTCAGCTCCTTCTCTTGCTCCTTGCTCAGGCGACTTAATGCAGCATTCCCACTCCAAAACAGCCCAGCCATCATAGCCATACTGTGTTAGTTTGGAGAATATGCCTTGAAAATCTACCTGGCCATCGCCAATAGATCTGAATCTACCCGCACGATTCACCCAGTCCTGGAATCCTCCATAAACACCAGTTTTACCGGTTGGGTTGAACTCCGCGTCCTTCACATGGAACATCTTAATAAATTCATGGTAATGATCGATGTAGGTCAGATAATCCAATTGCTGAAGCACAAAGTGAGAAGGATCATAAAGCATATTCACACGCTTATGCTTACCTGTAGCCTCATAGAACATCTCGAAAGTCAGTCCATCGTGCAAGTCTTCACCAGGATGGATTTCGTAACAAGCGTCAACCCCTTGCTCATCGAAATGATTAAGGATTGGCAACCACCTGTTAGCCAATTCCTGAAAGCCCTTTTCAACTAGTCCCGGAGGTCTTTGAGGCCAGGCATAAAAGTATGGCCAAACCAAGGCACCAGAGAAGGTGGCATGAACATCAATACCAAGATTTCTGGAAGCAGTAGCTGCTTTCTTTACCTGATCAATTGCCCATGCATTTCTTTGCTTAGAGTTCATTCCTTTTGGAGCGAAGCCTTTGAATAGCTCGTCATAGGCAGGGTGAACAGCCACCAACTGACCTTGAAGGTGAGTTGAAAGTTCGCTCACTTCCAGTCCGTACTCGGCTAAAGTGCCTTTCAATTCATCACAATAAGTTTTGCTTTCTGCAGCCTTGTCCAAGTCAATCAGTCTGGCATCCCAGGTAGGGATTTGCACCGCTTTATAACCCAGCTCACTCGCCCATTTGGCAATGTTCGAAAGGTTATTGAACGGAGCCTGATCATCGGCAAATTGAGCTAGAAATATGGCTGGTCCTTTTATTGTTTTCATCTTAATCTACTATTTCAGTCCACACATTACCGTTTTTAGACGATGCCAAAACGGCTTCAATAAATTTCATTCCTCTTACACCCTCATGAACAGTAGGGAAGGCTCCTTCCAAATATTCTTCACCTCTAATGGCTTTGGCAGCGCCAGAGTAGATATTGCCCATGGAGTCGAAAATACCTTCTGGGTGACCGGGGGCCATTTTAGTACTGATGGCAGACAAATCTCCATTATAAGCATGGCCCGGTTTCAATACCTGAACAGGCTTGCCTTCTTCCATAAAGTAGAGGTAGTTTGGATTTTCCTGCTCCCATTTGATCCCTGCTTTGGTTCCGTAAACCGCAATTCTGAGGTTGTTCTCCTCGCAGGTAGCAATTTGGCTGGCTCTTACTAAACCTCTTGCGCCATTATCGAACTGGCACATTGCTGTTCCATCAATATCCAGAGGATTATCTTCATAAAGCGTATTCAGATCGGCCAACACTTTGGTAGTCTTAAGACCTGTGGTGTATTCAATCATGTTGAAAGCATGCACCCCAATGTCTCCCATACAACAGCTTTGTCCGGCTTTTGCAGGGTCTAATCTCCAAACACCGGCTCTTTTCTCTTTATCGTGAATGACCGGGTTAATCCATCCCTGGTAGTATTGAGCGTCTACCTTTTGGATTTTGCCTAGCAAACCTTCAGCAATCATGCTTTTCATCTGGCGAACCATTGGGTAACCGGTGTAAGTATGCGTTAGGGCGAAGGCTACACCATGCTTTTTGGTTAGCTCTTCCAACTCAATGGCTTCGGCTGCTGTGTTGGTGATAGGCTTTTCGCAAATAACGTTGAAGCCATTTTCAATCAGCTGCTTAGCCATTGGGTAGTGAAGGAAGTTAGGCGTAACCACCACTACTGCCTCAATTCTTTCCTCTGCAGGTAGAGCCAGTTCCTTTTCTACAAAAGTGTCGATGTCTGGATACGTTCTGCTTGGATCTAATTCTAACTTGTTGGCGAAGGCTTTACCACTTTCATAGTTAGAGTCGAAAACTCCACCTACCAAAGTGTATTCTTCACCTACATATGATGCTATTCTGTGAACAATGCCGATGAAGGAGTTAAGTCCTCCCCCCATCATTCCCATTCTAATTTTTCTATGTGTAGACATAAATTTCTGTGTTTTTAAATAGTAGGTTTTCTGCTGTTAATCTTTCTTGTACGCTACTTTCTCGTTCTTAAAAAGTACGGAGAACAGGATGAATACTAGTACTGAGAATCCTGCAGGGAGCAACCAAATGTTTTCCCATGTATGAGTTCCGTCAGCATTAGTGTACATGCCTGAAATTTGTCCGGCAGCCCAGAAACCGATGAGCATTCCTACTCCATAGGTTGCCAACGTAATAAGTCCTTGAGCCGCACTTTGGAATTTCGCTCCAGCTTTTGAGTCGGTATAGATTTGTCCTGATACAAAGAAGAAATCATAACAAACTCCGTGGAGGGCAATGCCTATCAAAAGCATCCATGTTCCTGAATCTGCATTTCCGAAAGCAAACAATACATATCTAATTGCCCAGGCTAACATTCCAAAAAGCAGGGTTTTCTTGATACCGTATCTGGTTAGGAAGATCGGCAGCAGAAGCATAAATACTACTTCCGAAACCTGACCAAATGACTGTTTCCCGGTGGCATTGCTCAAGCCGATTTCCAATAGGAAAGGGTTGGTCATTTGGTAATAGAAAGCCAAAGGAATACATATCAATACGGATGAGAAGAAGAATACAGCAAAATTCTTGTTGGTAAGAAGTCTTAATGCATCCAATCCCAAAATGTCGCTGAGTTTTACTTTTTCTCCTTTTCCTACTTGAGGTGGCGTTTTAGGTAGTGTAAAGCTGAATAGACCCAAAATAGCCGAAGCGATGCTCACCATTAAGAAGGTGTTTTTTAGCATGCCTTCTTTCACAGCCAGGGCTGAATCCCAAGCGAATACATAACTAATTACCAAGCCTGAAATAACCCAACCCAATGTTCCGAATACCCTGATATTAGAGAACTGCTTAGACGGATCAGTCAATTGTCTGAATGAAACTGAGTTTACTAGAGCCAGGGTTGGCATATAAAGAATCATATAGCCCAACACATAAGGATAGAAATTACTGAAGTCTGTTGCATTGAACATCATGTACAATAAAACGGCTCCAATAAGATGAAGCACTCCAAGAATTCTTTCGGCATTGAAATACCTGTCGGCAATCAGGCCAATGATAAATGGTGCAATAATCGCTCCCCACGACTGCGTGGAGAAAGCCATGCTCGATTGTGCATCGGTGGTATTGAGATTGTTTCCGAGGTAAGAACCAAGGGTTACAAACCAGCCTCCCCAGATAAAGAACTGGAGAAACATCATGAAACAAAGTTGAACGTTGATTACTTTTTTATTAGACATATAGGTTTACATTAATTCTTAGTGCTCTTGCGGAACACGTCTCTCTTCCAGTTTCTTTCGGTACATAAATAGTATACTAAAGAGTACTACCAGAATGATTGGAAAATAAACAATATTACCCAGAGTTGCCTGACCGGCAGCGAGTTCCGCAGCTTCGTTATCTAGCCCTAAAGCCAGTGCAGAAGCCCTTTCTGAATCTAACCATCCACCAATTACAGGTTGCCAGATACTGGTGGCAAACATACCGGCTCCACCCATAAGCGACATACCCAAAGCACCGGTTTTTGGAACGTATTCTCCAATAAAACCGATCATGGTTGGCCAGAAATACATGGTGCCTATGGCGAACAAAATGGCAGCAACATACACCATGCCTCCGGTGGCTGAACTCATTAAGAATATGGCCAAAGTGGCCACAATTGATGAGCTCAGTAGTACACCTGTTGGATTTAATCTATGTATAACCGGACCGGCAAAGAATCTACCTATTGCCATTAAACCAGTTACCATTGCCAAAATAAGCATTGGGCTTGCTCCGGTACTGCCAAGTATTCTTTCAACCCACTGCTGTGTTCCTAGCTCTGTGGTTGCGGTTAGGGTCATACAAACTATCATGAATAAGAACAGCGGTGTAAGCAAAGCTTTCGCATTCACCGAAATGTCAGATTCAATATTTTCGCTTTTAGGGAATTTCTGCCCGAAGAACAAGAATCCATAAAGTAGAGTCGGAATGAACATGGTAGCAATCTGTAGCTGCCATCCCAGGTCCATATCAGTCATAAACTTCGAAATCAAAGAGCCAATTACGATACCACCAGGGAACCACACATGGAATCGGCTGAGCATGGCCGTTTGCTTCTTCACGAACATGTCGGCAATCATTGGGTTACATGATGCTTCTACAGTACCGTTGGCAAAACCAATAAAGAAAGTAGAGATAATCAGGGTCCAGAAGTCTCCTGCAAAAATGGTTAGTCCCAAACCAAGAAGGTGAGAAACAAAGGCAATGATCATTAGCTTTCTTGGTCCCAAGGTGTTGTAAACCAAGCCACCGAAAATGGTTGCTAATGGAAAGCCTAGAAAGGCCATTGAGTTAACAAAGCCCAATTGGGTGTCAGTAAGCCCAAAATTAGTGCCTAGCTGAGTGAGGATTCCGGCTCTAATGGCAAAGGTCATTGATGTTACTACCAATGAGATGCAACTGGCTAGAAACAGCCTCTTTTTGTTGATTTCCAGATGAGTACTCATTTCATAAAAAATTAAGTGTTCTTATAGTTAAGGTTGTAGTGTTAGTCTTCTAATTGTCTGATCATCACCTTTCTGAATTGAATAGGGTGACTTTCACTTTGAAGTGCGAAATATCCTCCCGCTAGTGGCTTTCCATCTTCCATTACTCCTTCTACCATATTACTCACTGCTCCACCTCCCATTACCGGGTTGCTGTATTTCATTATTGTATCTCCTTCAATTACGTGTGCTATTTGTCCATTGGCTCTAGCCACAATATCCATGGTTACCCATTGGTCTCCCTCGTAGGTCTTTGCTTTGGACGTAATACAATGATTGGTGACAAATTTCCCATTAATAGTCACGTTGGTGCCTGGAGTGCAAAGGCTGCCTGTTGGTCTTGGGTTGCCATCTCCTAAGCCTCCCAGAAACTGGGCTTCTAAAGAAATTGGAAAGTCTTGTTGTTCTCCCATGGTTTCGGGAGACTGCGAGTGGAACATAACGCCACTATTTTTGGTAGCCCAGGCAGCTCCTCCTTCCACTTGCTCTCCAATAAACCTGTATTCTACCCTCAGTACGTAGTTAGAGAATGGTTTCTCATAGAATAGGTGACCGAAGCGATTATCGAACCTATAGTACTTGTCATATGAAACGGTCAGAAGTCCATCTTCAACTCTGAATGTGTTGCCATAATTTTCACCTACAGGATAGCCGGTAATTTTTGGAATCCAGCCTTCAAGGTCTTTACCGTTGAAGAGGTCTACCCATTCATTTTCTTTGTTTCCGGAGCAGCTTAAGACGAAAAAAATAAGTGCCACTCCAAAGAGGGTGGTTGATTTAGCGCGTTCCATAGTGATTTTTAAGGTGCAATAAGTTAGCTAAAATCTTATTCTAATCAAGCCTACTTTATGCTTTGAGAAGCGATTGAGCAACTGTTAGATCTTCCGGAGTGGTGATTTTGATGTTTTGGTAGTCCCCATCGATGAGATTGATCTTATGCCCTGCCCTCTCAAGCACAGAGGCATCATCAGTGAAAATAGGGTCGTATGGCTGTTTAAAAGCTGCTTTAATGAGTTGAAGTTGAAAGGTTTGCGGGGTCTGAATAAGTCTGAACTTAGACCTGTCTTCCTGTTTGTTTCCAGAGTCTGAAACTGACCTGATGGAATCTTTGAGTCTGATAGACACAATGGCGTTACCGTTACGCTCTGCAGCAGTGAATGACTCCGAAATGATGTGCTGTTTTATCAATGGTCGAACGCCATCATGAATGGCGACTAATCC
>JABXIP010000185.1 GCA_013373005.1 Cytophagia bacterium
AAGCCATGAAATCAAGGCGCTGAGGGCGTGGCGCCAGGGGCGTCGCAAGGTTGATCGAGTTTTGCAGTAGAACGCCAAACTGGGCTGTATGAGGCGATCTGGGCGACATTTCGGGGCGTCGTGGGCTGGGTTGCGCAAGCCCTTGTGAATTAGCGTTTAAGGGGCTCTGGAGAGGGCCTTGAAGGGCGCGATTGAGGCGTTCGCGATGTCCAGGAACTGGGACCCACCCCGCCCACTTCACTTCCAGCCGTCCCACTTGAGGGTTTCACGAACGAAAACAGTCATATGAGTTAGCTAGTGCCTGCCGTGTCTGTCTGTAGAAGTGGGACCCTTTTCGGGGTGCTGGCCGCACCACAAGATGGGGAGAGGACGATAGCCGGCTGACTTTGGAGTATCTTCGCGAGGAACCGTGCATGAAGAGCCTGATCAGAGCGAACCAAAGGCCACCAACCCTATGGGAACCGGGTTAGGGCCATGTGGTGAGAAAGTCGCGCATCCGGGCGAAGACCAGTTGACTGAGGGGACAGTCTCTGACTGGATGGCCGAAGATGGGTATGAGAGCTAAGCATCAGTGGCCTCACCACCTTCTTACTCAATCACTGCTACTTGCAGTTCTTGCGCGGAGGACGGCGTTTGTGGCTAGCCACTTTCACCGTCTTCCGACCCGTCGGTTTGGATTTGCATCCGCACTTCTTGGCCATAAGGCAATCACCTCCTTTCCCAGCAAGTTGCCTTCTCAATACAACTTTCTGGACCGTAGGTGTGGTGGTGAGACCGCTGGAACGCTAAGTCGATGCGTAATATCTTGTCAAATAATCAATTATTAGCGTGAATAAATAATGTAAGTCTACGTGGCCGCTCTTGAACATGTGTGACTTATGCGACTCTGCCAGCAACGCGGTGATCGGCGCCAAATGAACGGGAGAGCGGGCCGAGGGCAGGGTATAGCGTAGGCGGCATTTGTGTCGTCGGGTCCCGTTTTCGTTGTCGGACTTGTTTGAGCGTCAGCTTGACTGCGCGCGAGCGCCTGCGTCAGTGTGCCCAGATGCAGCGAGGAATATCATCCAAATGAGATTAACTCCCCCTTTGGAAGCAGTTGCCCTCTACGAGCAAGGGTTCGGTGACGATGATCTTTTGAATCGGAAGAGGTCCGGCGAAAGGCTGTCTGAGCTTTTGGAGCGCGTTGAAGACCCAGTCGTCGTTGCACTAGACGGACCATGGGGAACTGGAAAATCGTTCTTCCTGCAAAGGTGGGTAGGGGCACATACTATGCAAAACGGTGGGGCCGCTACGACTGTATACTTCGACGCCTTCGCGCACGATTATCTTGAAGATCCACTGATCGCACTTACCGGTGCAGTTGGTTCTCAACTTGAGACGGATAGAACGAAGGGAATTTGGGAGAACGCGAAGCGTCTAGCCTTCCAAGTAGCTCGTCCTGCTTTTCGCATGGCGATGGCAGTCGGCACAGCCGGAGCAACCGAGGTTGCTGGGCCGATCATGGATGCAGCGATCGAGTCCGGGGCGAAGAGCTTGGAAAGCGCAGCGGATGACTTCTGGAAGAGGGAGGAAGGTCGGAAGGCGGCGATGGGTGAGTTTCGGGCATGTCTGGCTGCCTTGACTAGTCCGTCTACAGAGGGCGCCGGAGACGAGAAGCCACTGGTCGTCGTTGTGGATGAGCTAGATCGTTGTAGGCCCGACTATGCGCTTACGATCCTCGAGGTGATTAAACACTTCTTCGCTGTCCCTCGTGTGCACTTCGTTCTAGGGACTAGTCTTGACGCGCTCGAAAAGAGTGTGCGTGCCCGGTACGGGCCTGACGTCGATGCAGCCAGCTATCTCAAAAGATTTATCACGCTAAAGATGCAGCTCGCAGACACGCTTGATGATCGAGGAATACAACGAGCCGAGACCGAATACTTCGTCAAAGCGAGTCGTGCCATGGGCATCGAGCAAGCCCTCATAGATGAGATGAAGACGCATCTTCGACTGGCAGGCAAGTCAGCTGGCATCACGCTGCGGGACGTTGAGAAAGTTATGACTAGCCTAGTGTTGCTGCCTCGCCGCAAAGAAATGGGTAGCGTACTCTCGGGCTGGCGATCGCTGATCTGCTCGATGGCCTTGCTTAAGGTTATGAAGCCAGATTTCGCAAGGGCGGCGATAGAGGGAAGCGCCAGTCTGAAGGAGGTCGATCAGTTTTATGGTTTCACACCAAGCATGCTTGGACAAGAAGACGCAGAAGATCGCTCTGAATACAACCATGATGCTTTTGTCATTCGGCGGTTCTGGGAGTTTGCCCTCTCGGGGGGGCGCCAGCCTGAGGCTGAGCGTGACATGGTAGCGCGGCAGTTCGACCCGTTCGGAAGTATTAGAAAGACAGATATCCTCGCTGCAATCGAAAGAGACTTCTTCAGGGATTTCGATCTTGTTTCAGAGGCATGAGTCTGCTTGGGCGTATGGAGCCTGTTGCCACTCTTGAGTCGGCGTTGCTAGGTGAACATATTGGAGCTTATGCGATCCAGCTCTCACAGACATGCCTAGTGTCGGCCCAATCCGGACGTTCGAAGCGACCGTCCGTGCCGCAGCGCAGCGTCGCCGAAGCGGCCATTCATCCCCGCCGCAGAATTTCCAACGACCCAAGGTCGGCAGAGCGGACATTGTTGCCGTTCCCATCTTCTCCTAACTTCACGGCACGCCGAAAAATGCTGGGAGTTGAAACGTGAATTTTCGTGCTGGCCAACCGTCTGACGCTGCGGCTCTCGCTGCTATTTCGATTGAGGTTTGGCTGGGAACTTATGTCCGGAAAGGCGTGAACGCGTTGTTCGCTGATTATGCTCTGAATGAGTTTACAAAACCCAAGATGGCTGCCGTGCTCCAAGGGTCGAACGAGCATGTGGTTGTGTCAGAGAACGACAACGGCATTGATGGGTTCATCCGTCTCACTCAAGGCAAAGAATCCCCTGTGTCAGGATGCTCCACCATGGAGATCTCGACCCTATATGTTCAGCCACGGCACCACGGAAGGGGGCTGGGAAAGGCGCTTCTCGAGCAAGGGTTCGTCTACGCGCGCAGTGTAGGTGTCCGATCGGTGTGGCTGACGACTAACTCCGAGAACACGTCTGCGATTGCTTTCTATTTGAAACAAGGTTTCGAGAAAGTCGGCACCACACATTTCACAATCCAAGACCAAGCCTACCTAAACGATGTGTTCAGTCGGGCCATTCCTGTGTAGCCCTTCGACGGGCAGCTGAGGGCTCGAAGCGGTCATGCAGCAGCACTGCGTGAAGGACGCCCGGATGAGCGGGTCTGCCCGGCAGAGACGGCCCATTGCCGACTTTGGGGCTTGTTTACCACGCCGCGGCGCAGCTTCACCGAAGCGGTCGTTCGTGCGTCGCGCAGCATTTTCCGACAGCCAGGGTCCGCTGAGCCGGACAGAGCAGACAGTGATCATCGCGGTTGAAATGCAAGTCGGATACCTAGAGTGCAATACAGGGTGCCCACCACTTTTCCTTGCCAACGTTGTATAGAGGGGTTGCTGCGCAGGGTTGCACCGATAGCGCCTGCGGCGACCGCCACCAAGAGCGTGGCGGCAGTCCCTACCACTACGAACAGCAGGCCAAGCACCAAGAGTTGCAGGGCGACGTCTCCTTGGTCAGGAGCAACGAACTGCGGCAGGAACGCCAAGAAGAACATGGCCGATTTCGGGTTCAGTACCTCTGCAAGGCATGCCTTACGAAATGCTTTGTGCGGAGTTATGAGCTGCAAATCAGGCTGGCCATGAAGAGGGGCCCGCTCGAAGATGCTACGGATGCCAATGTAGATCAGATATCCGGCGCCCAGCAACTTTACTGCTAGAAAAGCATTCGCGGACGCCATGACAATGGCCGAAACCCCTACTACGGCCAGCAGAGTGTGGATCACATCACCTAAGCCGATGCCGAGGCTCGTAGCTACTCCCGCCCAAGTTCCCGAGGTTGAGGCACGTGCCAACGTCAGTAGGATCGACGGCCCCGGAAGGAAGACGAAGCCGACCAGCACCGCGAGGTAAGTCAGGAGCACAGTCATTTCGGGCATCGCCATCTCCATTTTCACGCTTTGGAAATGCTAAGCGCCAGAGCTACCTTCCGTAAAGGGCTCCTTCCCGACCTACGCTGCGCCGCCGGGCCAAGCGCCTGATCGCCCATGCGGCGGCGTCGCTGTCGGCCCAGAGTGGACTTTGGCCTTTACGATCGCTGCTGCATTGCGGCTTCCTCAAAGCTGACCTTAGCGCGGCGACCCATACTTGCGGCGTCGCGATCACACTTCTTCCGCTCGAGGACCTGGCAACGTCTTTACAGGAGCGTTTTCAGCACTGTAGGGTTTCGACGGCCCTTACCTCTCAAGAGCATAACCGGATTTTGAATGTGTGCCGTGTTCCTTAGTTGCGCATCCTCCATTGGGGCCAAAATTGTCAATTTGAAGCCCGTTTACTTGAGTGGGATGTGTAGAAAAAATGCCAATTTTCGAGATTGAAAAAGATGATCTCCTTGGCCTTGATGATGGTCAGTTAGAGGAACTAATTGCACGCCTTTGTGAGGCTGAAATCGCCGCAAAAAGCCATGCAGTTAGCCGCGTTCGTTGGGGTGGAAGTCTCACAGCGGCAGATGGCGGTGTCGACGTTCGCGTAACTGTCAAAGATCCGACCTTTGTGGGAGATTTCATTAGGCGCAGGGATACGGTCTACCAGGCCAAAGTGCCATCTATGGCACAGGCGGCCATTAAGAAAGAGATCTCAGGCAAGGACACCAGCAAAGATCTATTTCAAGAGTTGGCTATATCTCATGGCGCATACGTTATCGTCAGCCTAAAAGATGACCTTGCGCCTGCCAAGCTGACAGAACGACGTAAGCTCATGTCGGAAGAGGTGGACAAGCTTGTCGCCCCAGGCTCCGTTGCGTTGGATTTCTTTGATCGCTCCACTCTCCATCAGTGGCTTCGTCAACATGTTTCCGTCCAGCTGTGGGTTCGCCGCGCCTTGGGAAAATCGCTCTCTGGGTGGCGACCATTTGAGCGTTGGACGAATGTCCCACCTGATGCCGACGACACCTTGATCGTCGGAGAGGGGCTATATCTCTCGCTCCCCGGAAAGAACTCCGATCTACCATTGGCAGAGGGAATCCCCGCTGTCCGAGACCTGATTCTGACCTCTTCAAAGTCTATCAGGGTGGCAGGGTTGTCAGGGGTTGGTAAAACCCGGTTCGTTCAAGCGCTGTTTGAGGAAGGGTTTGAAACCGATCCCCTTGATCGCACCAAGGTGATTTACGGAGACATCGGCTTCGGCGTGGAGCCCTCGGCAACCGTGATAGTTGAGACACTGTTGGCCGAGAATAGAGATGCGATACTTGTTCTCGACAATTGCGCAAAAGATGAACATTCACTCATAGTCAGCCGGATCGCTCACACGAAATCAGCGATTAAGCTGATCACGATTGAATATGATATACGTGACGACACGCCGCAAACCACGGAAGTGGTGCGATTGACCGCGCGCGGAACTGAAATCACTGAGCAATTAGTCGTAAGGCGATATCCTCAGCTTGGCAGTCTCAATGCGCGGCGTATTGCGGATTTCTCAGGCGGAAATGCTCGGCTTGCCTTGGCGCTCGCGGATGCTCTGCCTGACAACGTCAGTCTGGCTGGTTTGTCCGACGAAGAACTCTTTGAGAGATTGTTCGAACAAAGACACAAGTCTGACAATAACCTTCGTGAACAGGCTGAAGTCCTTTCTTTGGTCTACTCTTTTTCAACGGCAGAAGACGAAGAGGGTGTAAACGAACTTGCTGTCTTGGGTGACCTTTGTGAGGTGAGCGCCCGGAGAATGGCGCGGACTTCAAACACCTTGCTCGAACGTCAGATCGCTCAACAACGGGGTCGCTGGCGCGCGGTTCTGCCCCACGCTATCGCGAACCGGTTGGCAGCCGATGCGTTGCGGCACATCCCGGTTGACGAAGTTCTACGGGCCTTCGAAGGAAATGCCGGAGCGCGAATGTTGAGATCTTTCAGCCGAAGGATTGGGTATCTACATACAAGCTCTCAGGCGCGAGAAATCGCAAGGCGATGGCTTCAGCCGGATGGCCTTCTACACAAAACCATGCAGGTCAATGAGCTTGGCGCCGCAATGCTCGAGAACATCGCCCCGATCGACTGCGAAATCGTTCTAGAATGTTTCGAAAGCGAGAAGGCCGAAATTCTTGCCGCGGTAAAAGACATCTACAAGCGAACGGAAATCCGACGCGTGATTTCACTGCTCAGCAGGATCGCTTATGAGCCAGAACTGTTTGACAGAGCTGTCTCCTTGCTCCTCGAAATTGCAGATGAGGCCGGTGACGAGGACGGCCACGATGGGCCTCGAAAGCGTGTCCAGGCATTCTTCCAGATTCGTGGGTCAGGAACCCATGCAACGCTTGAACAACGTGTTGACGTGCTTGAGGCGTGTCTGGTGGATAGTAAAAGGCATGGATTGGCCCTCGATTGCTTGGCTTCGAGCCTTGAAGCCGAGAATTTTGAGAACACAAATCTGGTAGATGCAGAGTTCGGGGCACGTCCACGTGACTATGGGGCCCGACCTTATGGCGACGAGGCAATCGTTTGGCTGTCTCGGTTTCTGACAATTGCGGCTCGAATAGCACTTTCGAGTATAGGCCCAGATCGCAAGGCAACTCGACGCATCATCGCAGCGCAATTTAGTGGATTGTGGGCTGTCGAAAGCCTTCGGCCTCTGCTGGTCGAGCTTGCCGAAAAATTGCATGCGGATGGTGGATGGTTAGAAGGCTGGCGCGCCGTGAAGGGCAAGATTCACTACGATACCTTGCGATCAAGTCGAGAGGGGCGGACGGCAAAAGAAGACCGAGAGCTGGTCAAGCTATGCGAACTACTTGCCCCATCAGACCTGGAGGGACGAGTTCGGGCTATCGCACTCGCGGAAGGGCATCGCATCTTTGCCTTGGATGAAGAGTTCGACCTCGACGATCCGAAAAAGTATGACGCTTCTGGAAAACGGTTGGCCGAAGAAGCCTTTCGCCTCGGTCAGGACGTGGCGACTGATTCCGCTGTGTTTGACGCTGTCGCCAATGATCTTTTCGAGCAAGCTTATGTCCCCAATCGCATTGCTTTCGGTCGTGGGTTGGCGGCAGCGTCCAGCAATCGACGCTTGCTGTGGGATAAAGTCACCGAGCGTTTAAAGGCGTTAGGTAGCGAAAATTTCAATGATTGTGTGCTCTCCGGAATTCTGAGGGAGATTTCTCAGGTAGAGCCAGCACTGGCCCAGAAACTTTTGGATGAGATCGCTGAAGACGAGTTACTTCGACTCAGGATATTAGGACTAACCCCAGCCGACAACTTTTCACTCCAAGACTTTCGGAGGTGCGAGCGAGTATTTGACGCTATCGGATTGGAACTGTGGGGCGTTGATAATTTGTTGTGGTGGGACAATTGCGCCGCCATAAGCAGAGAGGACAAGGTCCGGCTGGCGAGCAGTATATTGGCCCAAGAAGGTGGTGCAGCTGTCCTGTTGAACGCCTTCAGGATGATTGTGCATGGGACTGATCGCTCGATTGATACCCTCGGTCCAGAGCTGCGAGCTTTGGCTATTCAGGCTGCTGCGATCGTAATCGGCAATCATGATAGCGATCCGGGAGGAACAAGAGACTACGATCTCGACCAGGTTTTGAGCTCTGCGTTGGCTCACTGCGGCACTGATGCAGAGGAGAAGCAACTGCTGGATGGCCTCTTCTCAAGAATGGAAAGTCGATATGGCTTTTTCCCGCATTTCGAGAAAGGAATACAAGTCATAGCGAGATCGCGGCCAGATGCATTTTTGGATCGGCTGATGGCATATGCTTCAAGGAACGAGGATGATGACATCCACTGGATCGACAACTCCTTAGGAGAGCGCGCTCCTTTAGATGCGGTTAGTGCAGCCGAGCTGGCTGCCTGGTGCGGTAAGGGTAACGACGTCCGCCGTTGGAAACTTGTTGCCCGTGCGATTACCGTTTTTGAGGATGATAAAGAAGGTGGCGTGAGGTTGTCGGAACAGGCGCGATCGCTCGTCCGCATGTGTCCAGAACCGGAGGCGATTATCGAGAACTTTGGTCTTCATCTAAGTCCAAGGTCATGGTCAGGAAATAGGTCGGTGCATGTTGAACAGAGAGCTGCCGGGTTGAGTGAGCTGTTGAAATTTGAGGATTCACGGGTAGTGACCGCGACTGAGGAACTGCTAAGTCGCGCGGCGGATATTGCGGACCAAGAGCGAAAACGAGAGCAAGTGGAAGACGCGGAGAGGGAGCAAACTTTCGAGTGACTTCCGCGTCCTGCGCGCGACGTAGAGCCGCGATACCCGAAACATTTGTCCGAGAGAACAGCGCAAGTCTTCGTCCGCCGTCTGTGCAGGTCACGCTGGGATTGATGTTGTGAACTCCATCGGATGTCCACTCTCATCCTGCGACAAGGACGCCTTCGCACGTGCAGAGAAAGCCAGCTTTCCGCCCCTGGTGTCGATCGAGCGGGCTTCAGCCTTGGTTCTCGCCTGAATGTCCGCTTCGGCGGTGCGGCAGGGGCGCCTTCGCGACCGCGGCGAATGACCGCTCCCCGCCTGTCGTGGCGATGCCAGGCTCGTGCGTGGCTCAGGGAAC
>JABXIP010000008.1 GCA_013373005.1 Cytophagia bacterium
CCATATAAAAGCAGCTTAGACAGTAAAGCCAAAGTGGCGCTTAGCCTACTAGACCCTGAAGGTGAGTAGTGTCATTAAACTTTTCCAACTGGAATGAACTACCGGTATAAGCCAGTTGATAAAGGCATAAATTGGTATGATGGAAAGTGTCCATGCTTTTTAGCGGATAATTAAGCATAACGGCCAGCATAACACGCATTGCACGGCCGTGCATACAAATAAGCACTTCCTTTTCATTATCCTGCTTTAGAATATATTCCAAAGCATTTTGCATACGCTCTGCCACCTGAACAGGGCTTTCTCCTCCCTCTATGGCAATATCTATCTCACCTTCCTGCCAGCGTTTGATCATGTCGAGATAATAGGCCTGACCAGCTTCGTCAATAGGAACGCCTTCATGAACACCCCAGCTGATTTCATTCAAGTCGGGAAGCACCTCGTAAGTAAGACCTCCATTCATGAATTGTTCCATCGACTGATGAGTTCGCTTGAGCCCGGAAACATATAGCTTATCAAAAGGATGATCTTTAAAGGCCTGATAGAATGCCTGAGCTTGGGTTCTCCCTGTATCATTTAGGTCTGCATCTATCCCACTCCCCTGAACTACTCCTCTTTTATTGTAATCTGTTTCTCCGTGTCTCGTCAGGTATATTTTTTTGATCATCGATTTCTTATATTTTTGCCAGAGCCAGTCGCAAAGCTATAAAGTAAATCCAAAACGGCATGTTCCATCCCCAGGCGAGTTTAGAGATTATCAACCAAATGAGTCGAAACACTTTGGTTGAACATTTGGGTATAGAGATAATAGAGTTGGGGAAAGATTTCCTAGTTGGAAAAATGCCGGTAGATCATAGAACTCACCAGCCACTTGGCATGTTACATGGAGGCGCTTCGGTGGTATTGGCTGAAACTTTAGGAAGCATTGCGGCCACCCTCACAGTAGATCAGGAGAAGCAATACTGCGTTGGTTTAGACATTAATGCCAACCACATTAAATCTGTAAAAGAGGGCTTTGTGTATGGCAAAACCACACCAATTCATATAGGAAACAAAACCCAGGTTTGGGAAATTAGAATAACCAATGAAGCCGAACAGTTAGTTTGTATAAGCAGAATAACCATGGCCGTTTTGGACAGGAAGTAAGAATGGAGAAGAAGAATTCGAGTGTAATAGTACCTGATTTGAAGTTGTTTTCTAAGGAGCAACTTTTAGCAGCAGCCTTGGGATTGGCCCATGATGAGCAACTACCCGTTGCTGTATGGAGAATGCCACACCAATCAGAAATTAACCTCTTGATTTCATTCTCAGAGGCCACTCAACTCGACCGATATGAACTTCAGGAGTTAAAAAACGGATTCGCCTTCGCCCCTTTTAACTTCAACAGACAAAAGGGTTATTTCATTAATGGAGATGTTCTTCTCTCTTTTGACTTTGGGGAGATAGTTTTGAAATCTCCCAACCAAGACTTTGGAGAAAATGCCGAGGTCACCGAGTTCAAAAGAAAGCTGGTTGATAGAATAGAATCTGGAAAGACAAATCGGTTCGTCAACCAACAAAATACCCTGAAAAGCACAGATTCGTGCGATTACAAGCAGCTCGTTGAAAAAAGTATTGAAGCCATCAATGATGGTTTCTTTGAAAAGGTAGTTCCGGCAAGGTCAATAGACATCAGTTTACCACAGCATTTCGATTTACTAAAGCTTTTTGGTGATCTATGTGCTGCTTACCAAAATGCCTTCATTTCCTTTGTTTCTATTCCTGAGGTTGGTTCATGGTTGGGGGCCACTCCAGAAATATTGATAGAACGCGAAGCCAATATCTTTAGAACTCATGCTTTGGCTGCCACACAGCGATACAATCCTGAAAACGATTTAAGCGAGACCCTTTGGACTCAAAAGGAGATTGAAGAACAAGCTATGGTGAGTCGTTATATTATCAGCTGCTTCAAACGTATCAGACTTCGCGAATTCTCAGAAAAAGGACCCCAAACAGTCAAAGCGGGCAATCTGCTTCACTTAAAAACCTCTTTCGAAGTAGATTTAATGGCGACAAACTTTCCGGAATTACCAACAGTAATGCTGGAGCTTTTACACCCAACATCGGCTGTAGCGGGCATGCCTAAAGATCAGGCAATTTCCTTTCTCAAACTGGAAGAAAAACTGGACAGATCCTTCTATTCAGGATTCCTTGGGCCTGTGAACATTGAAGACAGAACAAGCCTATTCGTGAACCTCAGGTGTATGGAGCTGGCCGGGAACAAAGCCCGATTGTTTGCCGGTGCCGGAGTAACTGCACACTCCAATCCTGACAAAGAATTCGCTGAAACTGAGATGAAATTCAATACCTTGCTCAATATTTTGAATCAAGACAATTGATACTCCCGCACATTAACGAAATAGCCGCGCTTTGCTCGGCTCACGGAATTAAACAGGCGATAGTTTCTCCAGGATCGCGTTCAGCAGCTATTTCACTAGCTTTTGACAATCATCCGGAAATTGATGTGAAGGTAGTGGCTGATGAAAGATCTGCCGCATTCATTGCCATAGGTATGGCTCAGCAAATTAAAAAAGCTGTCGCACTGATTTGCACCTCCGGCTCTGCAACCTACAATTATGCACCTGCTGTAGCTGAGGCATACTATCAGGAAATTCCTTTACTCATCATAACGGCAGATCGCCCGCCAGAATGGATTGATCAGTATGATGGACAGACTATTCAGCAAGAAGGCATTTTTGGAAGGCATGTGAAGGAAAGTTTCAATCTGCCTGTAGATCTAAGCCACAAAGATGCACAATGGCACTCGAACAGATTGGTTAACCAGGCCATCCAAAAAACAGAAGAATTTCCGAAAGGTCCTGTTCATATTAATGTGCCTATCAGAGAACCCTTCTATCCTAGCGATGGAGAAACCTATTTATTCCCAGCAACCAGAAAAATAGAGGCTCTTAAAACTGAAAAAACTATTGCTGAAAGTAGCTGGAACCAACTGATTACCACTTGGAATAATTGCAATTACAGACTTTTGGTTTTAGGCCAAATGGAGCCAAATAGTGAGTTGACAGCTATTTTAGACAACTTGACCCAGAAAACAAACACTCCAATAGTTAATGAAATTACTGCCAATCAACATGGCTTGAACGGTA
>JABXIP010000032.1 GCA_013373005.1 Cytophagia bacterium
AATCACAGACTTCACCTCTTCCTGAATTTCCTGCCATTCAACTTCTTCTTTCTTAGTAACAGTAATGAAGTTGCTCATATAGAATACTCTATCTATATAAGGCAGTTTAAATAGTTCCTGTGCTAGTGGAGATTGCTCTGCAGATTCAGCATTTGGAAAATCAAAGCTGATGCCATCTTGCAATAGCATAAAATTCACCACAAACTTCATAGAGTTTGGGTTTGGATTGGCCTCCATGTAGATATTAACAGGTCTCATAACAATTCTTTTTTGCGCTGTATTAACCGCAAAGGTACAAGATTAGTTCTTAGTCTTCCTTCAATTCTCCCTCAGATTTGGCAACGAGGGTTGAAACTACAGTGTCACCTGTAACATTCACCACTGTTCTAAGCATATCCAGAGGCCTGTCGACAGGGAAAATAATGGCAATCCAAGCAGGATTCAGTCCAACAGATTGAAGTACCACAATCATCATTACCAAACCGGCACTTGGCACTGCTGCACTACCAATGGAGGCTAAAGTAGCTGTAAGTACAATGGTGAGCTGTTGAGCAACGGTAAGGTCTACCATATGCATTTGCGCCATAAACACAACGGCAACCGCCTGATAAAGGCTGGTTCCATCCATATTTACGGTGGCACCGATAGGAAGCACAAAGCTTGAAACGTTTTTAGAAACCCCAAGATTATCTTCAACCACCTCCATAGTTACTGGAAGTGTAGCGGCACTTGAGCTAGTTGAGAATGCCAGGAACTGAGCAGGGCTCACTTTCTTGAAGAATTTTCTATAGTTAATCGACTTAACAAAAGAGCTAATTACTAGTGGATAGAAGACAAAGATGAGGAAGAGTAGGCCTATGACAAGCGTTACTGAGTAAGATGCCAGACCTTTGAATATTTCGAATACTTGTGCTGGTGTATTGGCCATTTTGGCAACAACACCGGCCAGTAAACAGAAAACAAAAAATGGCGCAGCCTTCATTACGTAGTCTACCATTTTAAGGAAGACTTCGTTAGCGCCATTTACAAAAGCATTTACGCCAGATACCTTATCATCAGGTAATGCTGCCATACAGATTCCAAAGAAGATTCCGAAGAAGATAACCTGTAGCATGAGCTTGTCATTGCTGAGAGACAGCACAATGTTGGAAGGCACCATATCTACCAAAAAGGACAATGGCCCTGCACTATCTTTTTCTGAAGCAGCTGCCTGCTTCTCCTCTACCATTTTCTTTTCAGCTTCAGAAAGCTCTTCCATCTGGTTGAGATGGCTATACTGTGGGTCAGACAATAGGTGTTTTCCATCAAGAATTTCAACACCCTCAGTTTGAGCTACCCAGTTTTCGTATTTCAGTCTGTTTCTAACTCGTTGCTCTTCATCGATTAGATTTCCGGGTTTGATGATATTCACCAGTAGCAAACCTACTCCAACGGCAATCACAGTGGTGGTTAAGTAGAAACCCAAAGTTTTTCCACCCATTCTTCCCAGCTTGGACATGTCTTTTAGTCCTGAAATACCACTAATGATGGAGAACAATACCAACGGAACGGCAATGTACTTCAGCATTCGAATGAATATTTGCCCGAAAGGATCGATCCAGTCAATGGTAAATTGGTTCCAGCCCAATGAACTTGACAGGAAAGCCCAAAGTATACCGGCTACCAAACCGATCATGATTTTGACGTGCAGAGGAAGTTTTTTCATGTAAAGAAAAGTGGGTTTTACAGTCGATTTGACCTGCTAATTAGCAAATAATCGGCAATAACCAAAGCTGACATTGCTTCAACGATAGGCACTGCACGAGGCACAACACAAGGGTCGTGACGACCTTTACCTGATACAGTAACGGTTTCTCCAGACTCATTAATGCTTTCCTGATCTTGCATAATGGTGGCCACAGGCTTAAAGGCTACGTTAAAGTAGATATCTTCTCCGTTGCTAATTCCGCCCTGAATACCCCCTGAAAGGTTGGTTTTGGTTTTCACTTCGTCACCTTCCTGATAGAAAGCATCATTGTGAGCTGAACCATTGAGTTTTACCCCTTCAAAGCCACTGCCGTATTCAAAACCTTTTACGGCATTGATGCTGAGCATGGCTTTGCCCAATTCAGCATGAAGCTTATCGAAAACAGGCTCGCCCAAACCGGCAGGAGTTCCTTTGATTACTCCGGTTACAATTCCACCAATGGTGTCACGGTCTTTTCGAGTTTGATCAATCAGTTCGATCATGGCTTCCGCAGTTTCCGGATCAGGACAGCGAACTATATTGTTCTCTGCTTCTGCGATATTGAGGTCAGTGTAAGGTTTTTCCAGCTTGAGTGTACCAACCTGAGACACATAAGCTTCGCAACTGATACCATAATGTTTTAACAGCATTTTGGCCACGGCACCAGCGGCAACCCTGGCTACTGTTTCACGGGCTGAGGAGCGACCTCCACCTCTGTAATCTCTTATGCCATATTTGGCGTGGAAGGTATAGTCGGCATGCGATGGTCTGAACTTATCGGCAATGTGCGAGTAGTCTTTGCTGCGCTGATCTCCATTACGGATGATAATGCTGATCGGTGTTCCGGTAGATTTTCCTTCAAACACACCAGACACAATTTCGAATTCATCGGCCTCTTTGCGCTGTGTGGTAATCTTAGACTGACCAGGCTTGCGTCTGTCCAGTTCAGCCTGAATAAACGATTCGTCTATTTCCAAACCAGCCGGACAACCGTCAATAACTACTCCGAGTGCCACTCCATGTGACTCACCGTAGGTATGAATCCTGAAAATATTTCCGAAAGAACTTCCCATTATTTTTTAATGAATAAGAATGCTGCTGCACCCAACATGGCCACCATTAATAGGTTGGCAATAATTTTTGTAGCACTGCTGGTATTCAGGCTTTGAAACTCATTGGAGGCTACATCGATATTATCATAGAATGAGCCTAAATCAGTCGAAGAAATAGATACATTCTCCTTGCTTTCTCCTGTAACCTCTAGTTTCACTGAAGACTTCAGCGTGTCGTACTTAGCGGTTTCCGGATTGAAGAATATCCAGCTGAAATAGTCTTTTAGTTCATACTCTCCTGGTTCGTTTGGAATACCGAAGTAGCTGTACTTTTTAGATCCTGTAACTCTTCCTGCTCCTCTGTTAATGTCTTGAGCAATATTAGGAGGGTAAATGTCAATCATTTTTGAGTCTGGAATTTCTGGATCTGGAATTCCTGAGATGTTTCCTTCACCATAAATATTGAACTCGTATGAAAAGCTCTCTCCGGTTTCAACCGTAGTGGTGTTGATTTTTTCGTCTAGCTCAAATTCACCTACAGCCACTTTGTCCTTGAGTGGGTGAGGAGGCAA
>JABXIP010000116.1 GCA_013373005.1 Cytophagia bacterium
AGTGCAAACTACATTGAGGTCTATGATCATAAACTTCTGGCGGGTAGAAACTTTGACCCTAATAGAGTTACTGATGAAACTGCAGCTATTCTGAATGTATCTGCTGTAAAGGCTTTGTTTGGTGATATTCCACTCGGTGAAGCCTTGGGCAGAAGAATTACAAGTCCGGAAAATGAGTATATAAGGACAGTCATTGGTGTGATTGAAGACTATTATCATCAGTCGCCTGAAGTGGCTCATTTTCCCATGAACTTTGTGTTCGATCCAGAAAGTAGGGGGTACTATTCCATTCGGTTTTCTAGCAATAACTATCAGGCACTTTTAAAAAGTGTTGAGACCAAATTCACTGAAGTATTTCCTGACAATCTGTTTCACAGTTTTATGCTTGAAGATTTCTATGCCGACTATCAATCTGAAGAAAGGAGTCTGTCAGGTCTGCTAATGGCCTTTGGGTCAATAGCTATTATTCTCAGTGTTGTAGGTGTGGTAGCGCTTACGCTACTAGACTTAGGAAAGAACATGAAGAATCTCAGTATTAGAAAGGTCTTAGGAGCTGAGTTTATTGATTTGCTTGTAAAGGTGAGTTCAGGAAATTTCATACATTTTTTACTGGCTTCTGCTATAGCTGTGCCAATAGCTTACTTGCTGATGCAAGCTTGGCTTGGTGACTATGCCAATAGAGTAGAGCTTGGTCTCAAGCACTTGATTCCACCAGTAATACTGGCAGTAATTCTAATACTAGTGCTTTTGGGTAGCTCAAAAAAGGCACTCGAACAGAATCCAACACAATTTTTAAAAGACGAATAATGCTTAGAAATCATTTCAAAATAGCTTTTAGGTTGTTTGCCAAACACAAAGTTTACACGGGGATAAACTTACTTGGGCTTTCTTTAGCTTTAATGATTTGCTTCTTCAGCTACCTGTACATTCAGGATGAGCAGAGTTATGATAATTTTCATACGGATGCAGATAGGGTTTTCTTAATCAATAAAATTAGATACACGAAGGATGTTGAAAATGTAGAACCGGGTCTATTTGATACCGAACCAATAGAAGGAATTAGCAAGTCTTCAGCTAACAGTCTTCCCTTCCTCAAACTGGCAGAAACAACTATTCCAGAAATAGAAAGCTTGGTTAAAATTCAAGCGGGATATATAACCATAAAAACTGGAGAGGAGGAGTCTAGTGAACTCACACAATATGTAGATGAGGGGTTCTTTGAGGTTGTGGACTATCATTTCATTTATGGTAATTCGGCTGACGCTTTGTCGGACTTGAAGTCGGCTGTTGTATCAGACAAGTTCGCCATGAAGTACTTTGGTAAACTTAATGCGATAGGTGAACAGGTAAATATTAAGGGGGAGGCCATTGAGGGCTTTCTTGTAACCGGTGTCATTTCAACGTCACAGAACTCAATCATTAATAGAAACATTTTCCTTCGGGTGGAAAACTCTCCATATCTCAAAAATAGCCGATATGATAGCTGGAGTTTTAGTGCTTTTAGCGCATTTATAAAGCTTAATGATCCAAATAATCAAGCCTTAGTTGCCGGAAAATTAAGAGATATAGAGGTCGACCATGATGGTTTGGATCAACTGAAGGAACAGCGAGAAATGCTCAATTTAGGGCCTGAAAATCCAGTGTACAGCTATCAATTAAAGTCCTTATCGGGTATTTACCTAGATCCTACGTTGACTTTTTTTGGAGAGAGTTCTTCCATGCTTTACTCATTGATTCTAGCCGGAATTTCATTGATCATTTTGATCATCGCCTGTATCAACTACTTAGCCATTAGCATTACCTCGTCAGCTGGGAGAAGGTCAGAAATGGCTATTAGAAAAGTAATCGGTGCCAATGTGTTTCACCTAAAAACTCAGTTTTATGCAGAATCATTATTGCAGGTGCTTATTGCGGTTTTGTTAGGTTTTACGCTAACACAGGCCTTTTTACCTCTATTCGATGAACTGGCCAATAAGCAATTCAACCTTAGTCTTATTGAGAATTTAAGGCTCTTGGTTTTTGGTTTAGCCTTTGGAGTGGCTCTGACCTTTTTTGCTGGGGGGTATCCGGCTCAAATATTATCAAGGTTCAAGGTGCTATCTGGGCTTAAGGGGAATACCTCGCATAAAATTAAGTCTAAGCTGATTCAAGGAATGGTTGTTTTTCAATTTGCAATTTGCCTAACCTTTATTTCGGCAGGCCTGGTGATGCGAAAACAGTTCGAATTCATTAACAACAAACAACTGGGGTTTGATAAAGAGCATGTTGTCTACGTCCAAGGTGTTTCAGGTAAAACAGAATTGTTAAAAGAAGAGCTTTCCATGTACCCCTCGGTGGTTGCAGCGGCAGGCAGCGATGGTGTTTTTGTGGGAAGGATGTTAAATGCAACCGATGTTGTAAACGGTGTTGAAAACAGGATTAGCTTCATTACCATAGACTCGGACTTTTTCAAGACTATGGGGATTGAACTTGTGGATGTACCGGGTATTCTTGCCATAGAGCATGATCAGCTTGCCTCAGGTATGAGCTTTATAAATCAGAGCTATTATGAGATTTTAAAGGAAGATACGGTTAAGCTCAATGCGCATATCAATAGAACAAAAGGTGTAATAAGAGATTTCCACTTCGAATCACTTCAAAACGAAATCACTCCCCAGATGTTTGAAATAGACGATTCAAGTAGTCTGTCAACTTTGTTTGTAAGACTTAGCCCAAACCAGATTACAGAGGGAATTGAGGCTATAAAAGACAGCTATGCCAAAATCACGGAAAAATCTTTAAAAGAGGTCAAATTTCTAGATGAGTTCCTTGAATCTAAATATGAGGACAGTCAGAAGTGGCAGAAGATTGTTAATGTTTCAGCAAGTATTGGAATCCTGATTGCCTCTATTGGTTTGTTTGGCCTAACGGGTATCGGAATGGCAAATCAAATGAAAGAGCTATCTATTCGGAAAGTTTTGGGAGCTGGTTCAAAAGAGATTGCCTATACACTTAACAAGCAATCGTTGATACTAATAGTGATTGCATCTGTTATTTCTATTCCTCTTTCTTATTCATTGATAAGGAGTTGGTTAGATGGCTTTGCATATCACGTAGATATTTCGGCAGATTTGTTTGCTCTCTCTCTTCTGCTGCTAATAGTTATCACCGCTATAACGGTCGCATATCATTCTTTAAAGGTCATTTTCACCAACCCGGTTAACATTCTCAGAAACGAATAAAACATTATGCTCAAGAACTACTTCAAAACAACACTCAGATCTTTCAGAAAGAATAAAGCCTTCGCTCTCATTAACCTTTTGGGCTTATCTGTAGGCCTGGCAGCTTCCATTTTTATTCTTCAATACGCTTTCTTCCAGTTAAGCTTCGATAAATACAACAGTAAGTCTGACCGGATCTTTAGAGTAATGAATGAACGTTTTGAGGGCAATCAAATGATTCAAAGAGGTCAGATTACCTATTCAGCAGTAGGTCCTCAAATGGCCGAAGATTATCCGGAGGTAGTCAATTATACTACCATCAACACCATGGGAACCAATTTCTTTATCTACGATAATCAACCTCAAGAGATTAGTTCAATCCTTATGTTAGAACCCTCATTCTTTGAAATGTTCGATCTGGAGATTCTTGCCGGAAACCCTAAAGAGTTAGTAAATGAAAATTACCAGCTCGTTCTAACAGAGTCGATGGCACGAAAGCTTTTCAAGACCAATACCAGTGATTGGACTGGCTATTTAGGAGAGATTGTTGAGATGGGCTCCGAAAAATTGAAGTGGCAAGTTTCAGGAGTAGTAGCAGATCCGCCTGCCAATACCAGCCTTCCTTTTGAGGCTATACTTTCAAGGGTTACATTTTTTACCCTTTGGGGAGAGAGTGCCAGGTTTAGTTGGAATAGCTCAGATTATTTCCATTACCTCCAATTGGGAGAAGGAGTAGATTATAAAGAGTTTGAAAAGAAGTTCGATTCCTTTTCAGAGAAATACTTCAGAGGTGATGAGGTAACCGGTACCTACGAGAAATTCCATCTCCAGCCCTTGGAAGAGATTCATTTGTATTCAGACTATGAGTATGAAAACCATTTGACATCTGATGGGAGAATGGTTTGGATACTGATAATTATTGCGGTATTCATACTGACAATGGCTTGGATGAATTATGTCAACCTCACTACTTCAAGGTCGCTACAAAGAGCGAAAGAAGTTGGTGTAAGAAAGGTAGTTGGAGCTAGTAGAAAACAGTTAATGAGCCAGTACCTAACTGAATCGTTAGTGCTTAATCTGCTTTCTTTTGTGCTTGCCATAACTTTGACTCAAGCCTTACAAGGACCATTTAATAACCTCGTTGGTGAAGACTTGTCATTACTCGCCTTTATGGGTTTGAAAGTGTTATCTGTTCCTATGGCTGTATGGGTGCTTTTGGTTTTGCTTATTGGGTCATTGGGCTCAGGAATTTACCCGGCATTTGTCCTGTCTGGCTTTAAACCATCTCAAACGTTAAAAGGAGACTATGGGAAAAGTACACATGGCAGAATGCTTAGAAAGTCGCTGGTAACTTTTCAATTCATTCTTTCTACAGCCTTAATAGCGGGAACATATCTTGTAATTAAGCAGACACATTTTATGAAGAGTCAGGATATAGGCGTTAACATGGACCATGTTATTACTGTCGAAGGAGCCTCTTTAACTAATTTTGATACAACTATTGTTGCCTTCAACAACAACTTTCTCAATAAGCTCAAGCAGAATCCTCATGTGCTAAATGCCGCTACTTCCTCAAACGTTTTTGGGAGTCGTATGCCGAGAACCTTTAACGTGAAGAGAGTGGGAGATACCGAAGCTCATATGCTGAATAGAATGGGAGCCAATTACGATTTTTTCGATGTTTACCAGATCAATTTTTTGGCGGGGAGGTCTTTTCGCAAGGAAGATCATAAACTAGATCCTCGTTTAATTGATGCTGTAATTTTGAATGAGAAAGCTTCTAAAATTCTCGGTTTCGAAAATACTGATGTGGCAATAAACAAGAAGCTGAGTTTCTTTGGTCAGGAGTGGACTATTGTAGGAGTTACTGATGATTTTCATCATCGTTCATTGAAGGAATCTATTGAGCCAATGATGATTCTGCCAATTTACTTTGGCTATAGTGATACCTATCAAATAAGGGTTAGTGGAGAGAATCTGGCTGAGACAATAGCTTATATAGAACAAACCTATAACGAGTTCTTTCCTAGCGACCTTTTCGAATATGGTTTTATGGATGCAAGATTTGAAAGCCTTTATAAATCAGATGTTCAGTTTGGTAAAGTCTTCAATCTTTTCTCCTTACTAGCTATTTCCATTGCATGCCTGGGGTTATTCGGTCTGGTTGGTTTTACCGCCATGCAACGAACCAAAGAAATAGGTATAAGAAAGGTTTTGGGTGCTTCCATTAAAGATATTCTCGGCTTGCTTTCCAAAGAATTTTTATGGCTGATTTTGATAGCCAATGTGGTTGGCCTTCCACTCATTTACATGGCTGCAAGACAATGGCTAGGAGGTTATGAGTATCAAACTTCTATTGGTATCCCTTTCTTTATTATACCACTGCTAGTAGTTGTTCTAATTTCAGTTTTAATTATTGTCAGTCAGACACTTAAAGTGGCAACATTAAACCCGGTTAAATCACTTCGTCAGGAATAAAAACTCAAAATTATGGTCAACACAAATCTCAAATATGCCTTTCGGCAACTTCAGAAACAAAAGGTTTTCTCCTTTATCAATATTATTGGATTGGCCATGTCTATGCTGGCCTGTTTGCTCATTTTCAACTATGTGAGCTTCGAAAGAAGCTTCGATGAATTTCATACTGATATTGACCGGCTCTATAGAATCTTTAGGGTTGGAGAGGGTGAAAGTTGGGATGATGGAATGGCCTCGGTTTTCCCTGGTATGACACCCGTTATCCGAGATAGAATTCCTGAAGTTGAGTCAATCTCTCGCCTTATTCCTTATGATAAGATTTTCTCCAGTTTTGCACTGACACACTATTTACAAGACGGTACTGACAAGACATTCAATCTTTCTCAGGGCTTCTATGTTGATAATGCCTTCCTCAATATTTACACATTGGATTGGACAGAGGGAGATGGAGTTGATGCACTTTCAGCACCTGACCAATTGGTGATATCCAAGTCTTTCGCAGAGCGATTTTTTGGGACTAATACGGCTTTGGGCAAAGTACTGAACTTAAAAAATGTTGGACTGGAGTTCACCATTAGTGGAGTTTTTAATGATGTGCCTGAAAACAGTCATATGCACTTTGATGTGCTCTTGCCGATGTCTTCATTGCCTCAGGAGTGGGAGTTAGATCAGCGTTTCGACTGGGGGAATTTTTATACCTATCTAAAATTAAAGGAAGGAACAAATGCTGCAGATGTTCAGGACAAAATCAATGAGTCTCTCGTAGGAGTTGAGGGCGCCTGGTTTGCCGAAGAAGGACTCCGATTTGGTCTGCAGCCTGTCTCTGGTATCCATTTAGATTCACACCATACTTTCGAATTGGAAGCAAACGGCAGCCGAACTACCATCAATTTCCTATCGATTATAGGAGTCTTCATAATGCTGGTAGCATGGGTGAATTACATCAACCTAAGTTCTGCCAAGTTGTTAGATAGGGCCAAAGAAGCGGGAATTCGTAAAGTTCTAGGAAGTTTCAAATCACAATTGATTGTTCAGTTCTTAACCGAAACACTGCTGATTAATCTAATGGCCCTGGTCTTGTCACTGACACTGCTTCAAGCGTTCAATGGCTATTTTGAGACTTTACTCGGAATAACGGTCAACCCTTTTGGGTCAAATGAGCTGCAGACAACGCTAATCTTTGTTGGGCTGTTTACTCTGGGCTCGGTAAGTTTTGGACTGTATCCGGCTATTCTATTTTCAAGACAGAAGGTTTCAGTGGTGCTCAAAGGCAAGTCAAAGTCTACCAGATCTGGACTGCAATTGCGGAGAGTGCTAACCGTATTTCAATATGGAATAGCTGTGGTGCTGCTGGTAGGTACGCTGGTAGTTCAAAAGCAATTGAACTTTATGCAAAACCAGTCTTTAGGACTTAAGCTTGATAAGAGGTTGGTTATTAAAAAGCCCTTTACTGAGGAGCAAAATAGGGAAGCGTCCAGGTCACGCTTTGCTAATATGGTTGATCAAATCCCTGGAGTGACCAGAATGGCCGCGACTACAGAAATACCCGGTCAGGAAATTACTAGAATGAGATTTATTGCCCTTGGACCGGGGGAAGAAGACAAGGCTGAGTATTGCAAAGATATAGCTGTTGACGATCAATACTTCGATTTGTTTGATATCGAGATCCTTCACGGAAGAGCTTTTAGAGCTGACGGATCTGATAACGAAGGAGTCATCTTGAGTTTATCCACTGCTCAAAGTTTATACGATACAGATGACCCCAGCCAGTATGTAGGAAAGAGAATTTATTATGAAACAGAACCGTATACGCTAATAGGTATTGCTGCAGATGTTAACCAAATGTCTTTAAGGAGTAACCCCAAGCCTACCATCTACACCAATCACGATCGGGTCAGATACTATACTATTGAGTTGAACGCTGCTGCGGGAGCGAAGGAGATTGAGGCGCTGGAATCGGCTTTCAATGCGAGCTTTCCAGCCAGTCACTTCGATTACTTCTTCCTGGATAGCTACTTCGATAGGCAATACAAGGCAGATAGGCTTTTTGGAAAGATTTTCAAGCTCTTTTCGGTACTGGCCATCATTATCACCTCTTTGGGGCTTTTTGGACTATCGCTTTACAATGTAAGTCAAAGAGCTAAGGAGGTTAGCGTAAGAAAGGTCTTAGGAGCTAGAGTTGGGCATATGTTCCTGCTACTTACCAAAGAATATGTAGTGTTGCTAGGCATAGCTTCGGTTATGTCTATACCGCTGGGGTACCTGCTTTCTGAGCGTTGGCTCGATGGCTTTGCGAACCGAATGAATCTTTCCATACCACTCTTTTTACTTCCTATTATGGTAGTGCTGCTTCTAACACTTGCAACAGTCTGCTATCAGGTGATCAAGGCCATTGTGTCCAATCCGGCAGAAACTCTTAGATACGAATAGTCAAAAGTCAAAATTCAGAATCATGCTTAGAAACCACATCTTCATTGCCCTTAGAAACTTCAAGAAAAGGAAGTCTTTTACCTTTATTAATATCCTTGGTTTAACAGTTGGCATGACTGTTTGCCTGCTTATTCTAACTTATGCCCGGTATGAGCTGAGCTTTGATCGATATCATGAAAACGCTGATGAAATTTACAGAGTAAGTGTTGATATCTATAACGGTAAGGATTTTCAAATAGCCGATGCTCAATGCTATCCTGCTGTGGGGCCAATGGCCGTAGAGACCTTTCCTGAAATTGAGAATTATGCCATGGCAAGGCATATTGGTCGCATGCTTGTGAAGAGAGAGCAGACTGCTTTTAATGAAGATAGAGTCTATTTTGCGAGTCAAAACTGGTTTGATGTCTTTGATGCAAAGCTGATTCAAGGTAGTCTTGAAAAGGCCTTATCTGAACCAGACAAAATTGTTTTAACGGAGACTGCGGCAAGAAAATACTTTGGGGATGAAAATCCGGTCGGCAAGGTGCTTACGGTGGTTCCTGGTGGAGGTCAGGTTGATATGATGATCACTGCAGTAGTGGCCGATGTTCCTGAAAATAGCCATTTATCTTATGATATATTGATTTCTTGGGAAACAGGAGTAAAGTATCTGGAATGGAAACATAATGAGTGGGATGGAAATAACGAGTTTATGTACCTGTTGGCCAATATGCCATTGGATAATGCCTTTAAGGGAAAGATTAACTCGGTTTATTATGGGAAGACAAAGGAATTCGATATTAGAGGAGATAGCCTTACGATTCAACCTCTAACAGATATTCACTTAAATTCCGATAAGTCTTATGAAGCTCAAGTCAATGGTAGTGAACAGGTTGTGAATATTCTACTCATTATTTCGGCTTTTGTATTAATTATTGCCTGGGTCAACTACATTAACCTGAGCACGGCAAGAGCACTGGAAAGAGCCAAGGAAGTAGGTGTGAAGAAGGTGATGGGTTCAGGACGAAGTGTTTTGATGACTCAGTTTTTGCTAGAATCATTGATACTCAATTTATTGGCAATTATACTAACAGTGACACTTATTCAAGGAGTGCTGCCATGGTTCAATAATCTGGCTGGTGTCACTTTGTCCTTTAATATTATCAGCGAGCCTCAATTACAGTGGCAATTACTGGGCATCCTTGTTTTAGGTACTTTGGCATCAGGACTCTATCCTGCTTTTGTATTATCAGGTCACAAGCCTCTAGCTGTAATATCAGGAAAAATGAAGGACTCCAAATCTGGCGTTCTTTTGCGAAAGGGCTTGGTGATTTTTCAGTTTGCAGTTACCATGTTGTTGCTTATTGGAACTATTACTATTTATCAGCAGATAACACATATGCGCAATCAGGATTTGGGAGTGAACATGGACAGAACAGTTGCCATTTATTCACCAATTCTGCCCGATTCTGATGAGGAGATAGATACCAAAAGAAAGACCTTTGAAACTCAGCTGATGAGTCTTTCCACCGTTGACCAAGTGACTATCTCAGAATCTACTTTCGGTTCTGGCAGTAATTTCATGAACACTACCACAGGAATGAAAGCAGTAGAAAGCGGTATAGGCGGGAATATCAACTATGCCTTTTTCAGAATTGACGATAAGTTTTTACAAACCTTTCAGATTGATCTTTTGGCCGGTAGATATTTCGATGACAAGCTGGAAACACCTTTTGAAGATGGACATCCTACTTCTCAGGGTATGATAGTTAATGAAACTGCCAGAAAAGCGCTTGGTTTCTCTACCAATGAAGAAGCGATCGGTAAGAAAATTAACCGATGGGGGAGAATCTTTACGCTTATTGGTGTAGTGGACGACTATTATCACAACTCAGTAAAATACAAAGTGGAGCCTATGGCCTTCTTTCATCAGAAAGGTGGCAGTTCGGCTAACTTTATTTCTATAAAACTTAAAGGTTCGGATAATAATAAGAATGAATATGCCGGTGTATTGAAAGATATAGAAGCTATTTATAGAGGTATATTTCCGGCCAGTGATTTCGACTATTTCTTTGTAGACGAGAATTTCAACATGCAATATAGAGCTGATCAACAGTTCGGAACGGTTTTTACTGCATTCTCAGTCATTACCATCTTTGTGGCGGTTTTGGGCTTATTTGGGCTTGTTCTTTATGAGGTTCAGCAGAGAATAAAGGAAATAGGAATTAGAAAAGTGTTGGGAGCTTCAGTGTTGGCCATAGTAAAGCTATTCTCCTCTAATTTCCTCAAGCTTATTGCTGCTTCAATTATTATCTCTACTCCAGTCGCATATTGGGCTATGAACCAATGGCTGAGTGGCTATGCTGATAGAATTGGAATTAATATTTGGTTGTTCATCCTTCCTGCATTGATCATTTTGGCCATAGCTTTAATTACCATTTTTATTCAGGCCATTCGAGCAGCCAACAGAAACCCGGTGGAGGCTCTCAGATATGAGTAGCATCTTTTACTGAAGCTATCTTGTGTTTCAATGCATCTAATCGACAGTTCAGTTCGATTGGGTTAGAAATAGCCCATATGTTTAGCAAATTCAATGAGTCAAAAACCCAATGCTATGATTAAATCCAAACACAAACTGTTAAGCCTGCTATTTGCAGCATTCATGTTCATCTCATTGTTTTCTGTGAATGCACAAGACAAGAAGGATGATCGCTCCAGAAGAGATAGAGGAACCTACCATATAGTTATACCGAGTGTTCCTCCGGTTCCGCCAATTCCACCTATCCCTGCTATACCACCAGTTCCTGCCATACCGGCTATGCCACCAATGCCAGCAATGGACTTCAATTTTCCATCGCTGCCGTCATTGCCATCTTTGCCATCGCTTCCTAGTTTACCAAGTCTTCCGTCCCTGCCAGATATGCCGGACATGCCAGAGTGGGCCGATTTTGATGGATTTACTTCCTTTTCAGGAAATGGAGATCACTTTCAGGTATTTGACAGCAAGTCGGGCATTCTGATTGAGTCAAGTGGAAGAGTAAGACTAAACGAAGATAATACGGCCATTGAATCTCTTGCAAATGACGGTTATGTGATGATCATGGATAAGGACACCAGAAAAGAGGTGTATATAGAAAGAGATCAGGAAACAGATGAGATTGTTTACAGCTACTATATCAAGGGCAGAATGTTGCCATTTGAAGGAGAAGGAGAGAAGTGGTTGAAATCAGTTTGGGATAAACTGGTAGAGGTTTACAAGTAAACAAAAAAGAAGCCCTGACGGAATCGTCAGGGCTTCGTCAACCAAAACATACTATGCAACCTTAATTGCCACCACCTCTACGTCTCTGCATTGGTGGGTTTTCTTTTTTCCACGCCTCATACTTTGTAAACTGATCGGCTGTGAAGATTTCTTTCAATTTCTTATCAAGGTCTTCCTGACTCTTCGTCATGGCAGCTCTCATTCCTTCTCTGTCACCTGATCCCATAAGCTCGCTCATTTTTTCGCGCATCTCTTTCTGATTGGCTAAAATGACATCGTGGGTTTTAGTGTATTGATCGTCAGACAAGCCGAATTTTTCTTGAAATAACTCAGCTCTTTGCTTGGCCATAGCTTCCGGGTCCATTCGTTGGCCACCTGGGCCGCCCTGACCTCTTCCACCACCTTGTGCCTGCGCAGCTATTACTCCGAAGAATAGCATGACGCTTAGAATTAACATCTTTCTCATGGGTTGAAATTTGTTCCTTTGACAGAACAATTAGAGAAAGGTTTAAGCAAATAGAGTGTTAAAAAAATCAGGCGATTTCCCCTGAACCAATAAGCTCGTTGCCATCATACCAAGCCACGAATTGTCCGGGTGCAATTCCTTTCTGATAGTTCTCGAAAATGAAGTA
>JABXIP010000523.1 GCA_013373005.1 Cytophagia bacterium
CGTATTACCATAACAACCGAGGTTTTTTGAATCTAGAGATTAATAATCTGGACGAAGCCGCAGAAGATATTAGAAGAGCAATTATTGGAGCTCCACAAAATGGCTGGGCTTATAGAAACAGAGGAATTCTCTTTTTTAAGAGAGAACGCTATGACGATGCTATTCGCAATTTTGAAATGGCATTTAAACTCGATGAACAAATACCCTTTCTTTATTACTACTGGGCTAAAACATTGGCGGCACAAGGGCTAAAAGCCCAAGCCTGTGAGAAACTTTCCAGTGAATCTGAAACTGCTGACTACATCGAATCCTTCAAACGTCAGATTTGTAAATAGTCTTTTGGTGCTTTCTTACCTATTGATAATCAGCTATTAACCTTAAAGCTGAATTTTTTTCTTCCATGCTGTTAACTTAGCTTAACACAATACCGTCTACCTTTTGATTATGGATGTATCGCGCTTCAAAGAAGAGGTTCTACCCTTGAAGAACAAGCTTTTTCGATTCTCGCTTCACATTGTGAAGGATGAAGAATTGGCAAAAGATGTGGTTCAGGAAAGCCTGATAAAGGTTTGGGAGAAGAGAGATGAACTTCATCAGATTCAGAATCTGGAAGCTTGGTGCATGCAGGTTACCCGAAATAAGTCACTCGATAAACTGAGAAGTAAGCATGTGAAGAAAACAGACTTGTTTGAAGTGGAGTTGGATACGCGGAAGGAAAGGGATACGCCCTTTGTGGTCACTGAAAGAAGTGATTTAATGAAAAGAATAATGGATCTCATTGAAGAGCTCCCCGATAGACAAAAAGAGGTAATGCACCTTAGGGATATCGAAGGCTATGCTTACAAAGAGATTGCAGATATGCTCGGAATAGACATTAATCTGGTGAAAACCAATCTGTTTAGGGCAAGAAGAAAATTGAAAGAAAGCTTGACAAAAGTAGATGCTTATGGACTTTAAGACATCAGAATTATTGAAAAAATACTGGGAGGCTGATAGTAGCCTTCAGGAGGAGCAAGAGCTTAAGGATCTGTTGAGTAAATCGACAGACACCGAGTTGGAGGAGGAGAAGGCGCTCTTTGCTCACTTCGCACAGAACAAGTCAGTAGAGCTAGACGATAGCTTCGATGCTGACCTGCTCGCTCAGATTGAAGAAATGGAGGAGCAGAAAGGTGCGAAGGTGATCAGTATGAAATCATACTTTACAAGGTATGCGAGCATTGCGGCAGCAGTTTTGGTATTGTGTATTAGTGGTGCGCTATACTATCAGCAGCAACAGCAATTTGGGTCGGAAGATACTTTTGATGACCCTGAAGTGGCCTATGCTGAACTTAAGAAGCAATTGCTTCTGGTATCGAAGTATATGAATAAAGGGCAGAATACGCTCAATGAATTGAATAACCTAAGTAAGGCTTCTTCCGAACTGAATGACTTTGCCAAGTTGGGCGAGGCATCAGAGGGTTTGAATCTGCTTAGTGAAATGAATGTTGAAAATAATTAGTCAAAAATCGAATATGAAAAAGTTAGTATTAACAATGGTGATGGCAGTGTTTGCTTTGGGAGTAAACGCTCAGGATGATGCAATATCGAAGTACTTCAGCAAGTACTCTTCAGATGATTCATTCATGCATATCAACTTCAGTGGCAAGATGTTCCAAATGATAAGCAAGCTGGAAATGGATACTCCTGAAGAGCAGAAGTTGATGGAAGAGTCTCTTGGTAAAATCAAGAGAGTGCAGGTGTTGGGTAAGGAGAGAGATGCCGATGGAAGAGCACTTTATGCTGAGGCCATCAAATTAGTAGAAGGTAAAGGCTTCGAAGAGTTGATGTCAGTGAGAGATGAAGACAAAGACATTAGATTCCTTATCAAGGAGAGCAACAACAAAATCAATGAGTTATTCATGGTCATGGGTGGCGATAATGAGTTTGGTTTGTTGAGCATCGTAGGAGATGGAATTGATCTGAACGCCCTCTACAAACTTTCTAAGAAAATTGGAATGCAGGGATTCGAAGAATTGGAATTCCTCGATCAAAGAAAAGGCAACTAAGAATTGCTTAAATTATTTGAGTTGAAGCGAACGATTGGCTTCAACTCAAATTTTTTATTTAGTCAAAAGCTCAAAATTTGGATGTATGAACAAGCTTTTAACCATTCTATTGCTGTGTGCACTCGCATTTTCTACTCAGGCACAGAGTAGAAGTGTAGAAGACTTCCGCAGCGATCATAAACCTACCTTCAAGCTATTCTTTTATAAGAGTACCCTCAAGATGTACTCCAGAATGCAACTGGGTTTGCAAAGCGAATTCGGTGATGAAATGGAAGGAATGCCACAATTGTCTGAAATGATTGATGGTATTGAAAAGGTAAAATTCTTCAATTATGAAAACTGGGATTCTCCGGAAGACCGGGACTTGTTTGCTCAGTTGGTCAATGATATTCACAGCGAAGGCTATGAAGATCTGATGACAGCTCGAGTAGAAGGCAACCGTATGAACGTGATGATGAAGGAAAGGAGAGGAGACCCTGAGGGTTTCGTGGTAGTCGTTCAGATGGAACACGGCTTCAGCATTATTGATATTGAAGGCTACCCTAATGTGAACAAGATATTAGAACTGTCTCAATTCATTAACAACAGCTCCGATAACCTCAGACTTTCTGAGGCCTTTAGATAAAATGGTCAATAAAATAATCACGATTTGGATACAGTATTATCAATTAACAATCTTTCCAAACACTATGGAAAGATAAAAGCCTTAGACGGGCTCAATCTGGAGGTCAACCGGGGGAACGTCTTTGGCATATTAGGCCCCAACGGAAGTGGTAAAACCACTACGCTTGGGATGATCCTGGATGTAATTAACCCAACCAATGGCTCATTTAGCTGGTTTGGTAAGAAAAGTAGCACGGCAACAAGAAAGAAGATAGGGGCCATTTTGGAACACCCAATCTTTTATCCATACCTCACTGGTGTTCAAAACCTGATGGTAGTTTGCGACATTAAAGAGGTGCCTTATTCAAGGGTTGAAGAAGTGTTACAACAAGTGGGGCTTGGAGAACGAAAGGACTCGAAGTTTAAAACCTACTCTTTGGGTATGAAGCAGCGATTGTCTATTGCTTCAGCCTTGCTTTGCGATCCTGATGTAATGATTCTCGATGAGCCAACCAATGGCCTCGACCCACAAGGGATTGCCGAAATCAGAGAACTTATTATTGAAATTGCCAATAGCGGCAAAACCATCATCATTGCCAGCCACCTATTGGATGAAGTGCAGAAGGTTTGTACGCATTTCTGTGTATTGCAAAGAGGAAAGCTTATTCATAACGGCCTGGTCGAAGATGTTGGTAAGGGCAGCATTAGCGTAGAGGTAAAAGCCGATGCAGAAAATCTGCAGGAAGTTTTGGAGTCAGCTAAAATGCATACGCAATTGAAGCGTGAACTCGACAAATACATTCTCACTATGGAGAATGGATATGGTGCTGCCGACCTGAACAAATATTTGTTCGACAATGGCATTACAGCGAAACATTTGGTGGTAAAAACTAAGAGTCTTGAGAAGCAATTCCTGGAGATTCTTGCAGGACAGGAAGGAGGTCAAAAATGATTAGGTTACTGAAAATAGAACTGAAGAAAGTTTGGCCGAACCGAGCGTTCAGACTGCTCTCCATCATGTACATGGTAGCTATGGTGATCATCGCCATGGGAGTGATGCCATTCCTTAGATGGATGAAGTCTAAATTTGAGGATTTTGATCTCGATGGCCTTGACCCTACTATCATTCCTTTTTATGAATTCCCGGATATTTGGCAGAACCTCACTAGTGTAGCTATTTGGTTCAAACTCTTGCTAGGCTTCAGTCTGATATACTCCATCACCAACGAGTTTTCATATAGAACCATCAGACAGAATGTGATTGATGGGCTGAGCAAGCATGAGTTTATCCTGTCGAAAATTATTATGGCGGGGTTCCTGGCTTTGGCTTCAACAGCGACATTGTTTGTTCTGGGGCTTATTACAGGGTTTATGTATTCGTCAGAACTGTCGTTTGGCCTGATTTTCTCGGATAGCTATTTCCTTATAGGCTTCTTCTTGCAGCTGTTTGCCTTCTTATTATTTACGCTCTTTGTGGGTGTGTTGATCAGAAAATCAATCATTGCTATGGGACTGTTGGTTTTCTGGATTCTAGCGGTTGAAAATGGTTTCTATATCTATAGTCAGGTGAAACAGATTAGCTGGATTGAATATCTGCTACCGGTTAAGTCTATCAATTCGCTAATTCATAATCCGTTCCCAAAATATGTGTTTATGGAAATTCAGGATTGGATAGCATTCCCGGAACTCGCACTAGTTATAGCCTATGGAGCATTGTTTTATTGGGCAACTATAAGACTGGTTGTGAAAAGAGATTTATAAAAGCACTTATGTTCAGACTCAAAAGGCTCTTCCGAGCAATTGGAAGGGCTTTTTAATTCGATTAAAAAGCTAATTTTGACAGACACAGAAGTCAGTCACATGAAGAAGCCTTTATTCCTAATCATATTCTTATTTCTAATTACAGGTCTTTCTGCTCAAGAGCTGCCTTACAAATCGATTATGGCTGCCCCGGATGGCTATTCCATGCCGAAGGTGATCGCCAGAATGGTTGACGGATTGGGTTATAGGTTTTATTGGGCCACTGAAGGTTTGGGTGAAAGAGATTTGGTTTTTGGTCCGAAAGAGGAGGGTAGAAACATCAAGCAGACTATGGATCATATTTACTCTCTGAGTCTAATGGTTTTGCAAAGTGTAGATGCCAATGCCAAGCTAGATTTCGCTCCTATTGAAGACTATGAACTATTAAGGGCAAAAACGCTGAATACCTTACAAGCCACTTCTGTGAAACTGAGGTCCATGGCCGATGAAGAAATGAAAGACATCAGCTTCAGAGGGATGCCGCTTTGGAATCTGATTAACGGTCCAATTTCTGATGCTATTTATCATACAGGCCAAATTGTGGTGCTCAGAAGAATGTCCGGCAACCCTATGAATCCTAAGGTAAATGTATTAACCGGTGTAACTGGAAATTAATTATAGAGTTTTATGTCTTTTTTATTGAAGGTGTATAAAGAGAAGTACATAAAGGATATGTATGAAAATGAATATCTCTTCTTCAATACTTTGGATGAATTTAGAAAGCTAGATGAACAGGGTATTAAAAGAAATGACCCCAATGAAGGGGCCACAAATATAAAACAACTAAAGACCCTATCTGTAAAGCTGAATGACCAATGGTACGACTATTCAAAGATTTTGAGAGAATTCTCAGCACAGCTATTTGAAAAGCCTACTGGTTACAATATAAACGTCTGCTCGCTTTCAAAACTCGATATTTCAGATCGGTTGGAAGTCGAGTTTCCAGATGAAAGGATTTACGACTTTGGAGATTGGTGCTTAGTTTTATATAGCCTGGATCGATTTGTGAAAATATTCAAAGAGTCTTGTGAGAATCGAGGTTTAGATTTTGAAATAAGGGAAGTTAAGTATTATGATAAGAGGGCTTTTAATGGTGAATTGACTCCATTTCACAAGTCTGATGATCATCTTTATCAGAAAGAAGTCAGAATTTTAATATATCCAGCGGGTGAGGAAGCTATTAAATTGGAACTTCCCGGATTGAAGGAAATAGCTTTTATTGGATCGAAAGAAGCTTTTAAAACTTTGAGGCTGGATTATAAGTAGTTGACTTTTGACTTTTTTATCCTGAGGTTATCTCAGAATTCTGAACTTATAAATACCCGCACTCTCTTTGGGTATGGTCAGTGAACCAATTGACGGGTTAATCTCTGAACCTATGAGGAATATGCAAGAATGAGTTGCTAGAAGTAGAACCCTAGCTTAAACATTGGGATAAAGGTCTCTTCAGACTTTGCTACTAGAAAATTTACAGCAAATTGCCCGAATGGAGTGAGGTATATTCCACCTCCAAAACCATGATGCAGTTTGTTGGAATCTTCTCCTTCAGCCCATACTCTACCAATATCATTAAAGAGAAGAAGCCCTACTCTCGCAGGCAGGAAATAGTTTCTCCATTCAAAAAGGTCTACTCTTAGGTCTAGTTGATGATAGAAACTGCTTTCACCAGCAAAGCGATACCTTCTATAGCCACGTAGTGTATTGAAGCCATCGAGATAGCTGGCCTGATAGAACTCAAAATCACCGAAAGACTTGCTGTATCCAACTCTGGTGGCCATAGAGGTTCTTCCCAATCCGTCTAAGATCCATCGGAAGGTGAGGTCTGAAGACCATCGTGCACTATTTCGAGCATTTCCGCTAACACCATTATCATAGATAAGTTGGGTATTGAAAGTGACTCCTCTTTTCGCAAACACCTGATTATCTCTGGTGTCGAAATGAAAGCCAAGGTTGCTGCCAATGTAAGTTCTATGGCCTTCAATGATGTCAGGATTAAGTCCATTGTTAGCGAAGTCGGTAACAAACCTTCCGGCATTCTCCTCTATTTCTACATTCCAAGCCCGTGCACCAACAATAAAATGCGCCTTAGAACCTACCTGAAAACTCAAAGCGGGATTCACCAGGTATGATTGATAGCGCGTTCTGTAATAAGTAAGTTCAATGTCTTTGTCGTAATCCGTTTCATTTCCTAAGCCGAAAAAGTTGTTTACGAAGTTCGGGGCCTTAACATCTAGGTCTAAGAGAAGATTGGCTGTGCCAATGGCATCGACAAACTCTGCTTTATAGCTTAAGTTGTATGAACTGGTAGCAATTGCGTAATTGGCTAATAGGGTTT
Organism: Cytophagia bacterium; assembly: GCA_013373005.1. Taxonomy (GTDB): domain Bacteria; phylum Bacteroidota; class Bacteroidia; order Cytophagales; family Cyclobacteriaceae; genus Roseivirga. Next base: position 6,784 of record JABXIP010000523.1, read on the forward strand.
GTTTACTGGCATATGGCTCTTTTCTGAAACCATCAGTTTTCTTCATAAAGCCACCACCTATAAAGATTCCATCGTCTGGGTTAAAGTTGAAGCTGACCAAGGGCATCCTCACATCAAAGTCGAACTCTTCCATATTATATTGGTTAATGTTCGGGTCTTTGTTGCTGGTTAGGTCTTTGGTTTCTCCGTCTGAATGGATAGTAGTGCTTTTGGCCTTATCATACACCACAGTCATCTTTCTGGCGCCCTTTACGCTACTGTTGTCGGTGATAAGGTCTTTGTCTTTTCCTCCAATAATTCGAATCAATATGCCTTTATCTACCTCTCCGGTGATTTCAAATTCGTCTTCCTGATCGAACCCATAAAGCCTGATTTCTTCGGTTATGGAGGTGTTGAAAGTTCTTTGGTACTTGATTTCATCTCGGTTGTCTTTGTCCGAAATCTTGAACATAGTTACTTTGGTGTGCTCATCATCAAGCCTTTCCACCAAAAAGTATTCTCGCTTATCGCTACCTAGAATATTGACTGTTTTGGAAAGGAATCGGAAGTAATCTCTGGCATAGATATCAAGCTTGTCTCTGCGATTTTTTAGCCTCCTAATAACCTCATCGCCAGACAGGTTGAAAATGGCCTGAGGCCAGGTTTCAAAGGCAGATTGAATAACCTCATCTGTCAGTGCAGCTTTCAACTCGTTGGCTTGTTTTACCCATGCCTCTTCATCCGGTTCAGTCATAAAATACCTATCGAACCAGCGTATTCTGTAGAA
>JABXIP010000034.1 GCA_013373005.1 Cytophagia bacterium
ATCTACACCATCGGTCTGGGTCAGGAAATTGATGAAGGCACACTTAGAGCCATTGGTAAAACCAGCTTTGTTTCTGCCGTGAACATTGGTGAGTTGCTTGATAAATTCAAGGAAATCGGTGACCTGATCAATGGCAAAGCGAACAGTTACTACTTGCTAGAATATTGTTCCCCCAAAAGAAATGGAAGCAACCAGCTAACGATCGAAGCGAACAAAGGCGCCCTAAAAGGTAGCTCCAACACCTTCTTCGATGCCAGCGATTTTAATGGGAGTTGTAGTTTGCAGTAGAAAAGTATTGAGTATTTTCAGGCTGTGACAAAAAACACACAGCCTGACATCTACGACCCGAAATTTGTTGAAAATCTATTCAACAAGATGTCCTCAAGTTATGGGTTAACTAATTATATATCCTCTTTCGGATTTACGGAGAAATGGAGGAATCAATGCATTAACACCCTTTCAACATCTACTAAAGACAAAGTCATTTTAGATATGATGTCAGGAATGGGCGAGTTATGGAATTCAATCTATGACAAACCAAAGCAAGTTGTCGGTGCAGATATATCTCCGAAAATGAATAAAAAAGCGACATCAAATTCCAACAAATATGATTTCCCAATAGAAGTTGTTGAGCAGAACATTTTAGAAAATGAGTTAGATGATGAGAGTTTCGACTTTGTAATTTCTTCATTTGGACTTAAGACATTTAACACAGACCAACTCAGGCAACTTTCTAAAGAGGTAGCAAGAATTCTAAAGACAGGCGGGGTCTTTTCTTTTGTCGAGATATCAAAACCAAAAAGTATCTTCAAGATTCCATTCCTTTTTTACCTGAAGATCATTATACCAATAATTGGGTGGATGTTCATGCGAAATGACAACTCCTATCGTTTTCTAGGAACCTACTGTTCTGAATTTGAGAACTGCAGTAAATTCAAAAGCTTTCTTGAAGATGAAGGTCTTGAGGTAGATTTTCACTCTTTCTTCTTTGGTTGCGCAACAGGTGTTTCAGGCCTGAAAAAATAGCCTAAATTTAGGTTATGCATGCACAAAACATAGATGAAGTTATTGATCAGTTGGGGACTATCATCGAAGAGTGTTTTGCTGAAAATTCAAAGCTGGTCTTCTTTCCCATTCTTTACAGAAAAGTAACGATTGCGGTTAAGCTCGGAATCGAAAAGAAGGAATTCGATGATAATGAGCGGATGGAAAAGCTGGATGTGGTATTTGCTAATCGATACCTAGAGGCTTACCACCAATATAAAGCCGGAGAAAAGCCAACCGACTCTTGGCAAATGGCATTCGATCAGGCTTATGCCTTTTGGCCGATTGTCTTACAACATTTGCTGGCTGGCATCAATGCACACATCAACCTCGACCTTGGTATTGCAGCAGCAGAAATTGCTGGCCCTAATCTGGAATCTCTCAAAGGAGACTTCTACAAAATCAACTCACTATTGTCTTCTATGGTAGAAGGAGTTCAGCAGGAAATTGGTAGAATTTCCCCAGTTATCGGAATATTGGATATGTTGGCCGGAAAGCTCGATGAACGTTTGGTAGATTTCTCCATTCAAATTGCCCGAGATGGTGCCTGGGAGTTCGCCAATGAGTATCACCAATCGGAAGCCTCACAAAAACCTGAACTGATTTCCAAGAGAGATCATTCCATTGCCTGGCTCGGAAAAGACATTATGAAACCCGGTTTAATACTTAGAGTAATAGCGGGCTTCATCAAAATTTTCGAAAGGAAGACCGTGAATAAGATTGCGAAAGCATTCGAAGGCTAAGAGTCTCAATACTCTGTACTAGATACTATTCTAATACCCCTTTATCCCTGCCTCAACCTTAACCGGCAGATAATTCGCCTCAGGTACTTTTGGACATTCGTAGTTATCGCTATAAGCACAGTAAGGATTGTAGAGTTTATTGAAGTCGATCACCCATTCGGTTCCCTCAGGAATTCCTTCATAATGCATGTAACGTCCAGCTCCATAGGTTTCATTACCCGTGGTTTCGTCTACTAAAGGAAGGAAGACATAAGTAGGTTGACCAGGCAGGCTGAACCTTCTCTGCTCAACATAGGCCTCCATTGTATAGGCCTGACCATCCAGTTCAAAATGCAGAATACCTATTCGCTTGTAGACCTTTGTGGTTCCTTTACTCGTGCCTAATGGGAATGGTTTTGAATCAGGTGTAGGTTCAAAACGGGCTTTTACCTGATACTTTTCACTGATAGGATAGAATGCGTGGCCCTTGAAATTTCTTCTATCCTTGTTTGATAATGGAGACTTATTTGGGTCGAGGTATTCCTGATTCAACTCTTCTTGCCAAGCCTGGATTTCCTGTAAATAATTACCGTCCTGAGCTTTGGCCAAGCTCAGGACGATAATGCATGGTATAATGAGAATGAGTCGACCCAAGGGCTATGCGGTTTTTAGATTCTGTTTACGTTGCAAAATAAGTCCTCCGATGATACTTACAACGAAGCCAATCAGAAAAACGGTTAAGAACATGAGTATGGCCTGACCGCCTACTGAATACATAAAACTCCCTCCTTCCATTAAGGCTGCATATTGTTTTTCGAACTCAGACGTCCCTCTTTCCAAGCCCATTTCATATGCAAAGTACTTTTCATTGAATTCGGGATCAATAATCAAAACATAGACAGTGTTATAAAGTCCAAAAGCCAAACCACCAATGGCTGAAATTCCTAAACCAATTTTGAAGGCATCGCCAAACGAGAGTAGTCCGTCTTGCTCCTTTCTATAACTGACTTGAGCCACGATAATTAAAAGCAT
>JABXIP010000068.1 GCA_013373005.1 Cytophagia bacterium
ATGTTTTTTTCAACTTTCCGGAAACTCAAAACTTCAAATTCAACCCCCTAAAGAGCCCCCGTTTCGCTCAAACGGGATGCAAAAGTAGAAACTTATTCCCACCCCGCAACACTTCACTGCAAAATATTTGTAAAGAATTTCTAACTGACTGAACTACAAGGCTATTCTTACCAATAAAAAAAGCGCCCTTGCGGGGCGCCTTCAAATCTTAATCGATTATGGTCTGTGTTCGATCGGGACCAACCGATACAATTTTTATTGGAACCTTAGTTCTTTCTTCGATAAACTGAATGTATGTCTTCAATTCTTCCGGCATATCAGCAAATGATTTAACCTGAGAGATATCCGACTTCCACCCAGGAAGTGTTTCATAAACCGGCTCAACATCTTCATCTATTAATTGGAATGGCATCTCCTGAGTAATTGAACCATCCTTCAGCTTATAGTGCGTACACACTTTGATTTCATCAAGGATTGAAAGAACATCGGCTTTCATCATGAACAATTGAGTAACCCCATCGATCATTATGGCATAATTCAGCGCAGGCAGATCTAACCAACCGCATCTTCTAGGTCTACCAGTTGTAGCTCCAAACTCATGCCCTTCCTTTTGAATAGCTGCGCCTGTATCATCAAAGAGCTCTGTAGGGAACGGCCCTCCTCCTACTCGAGTACAATAGGCCTTGAATATACCAAACACCTCTCCGATGTTCTTTGGAGCAACCCCCAAGCCTGTACAGGCCCCAGCCGTCATGGTATTGGAGCTGGTTACAAATGGATAACTGCCAAAATCAATATCTAATAAAGAGCCTTGTGCACCTTCAGCCAGAATAGTTTCATTGGACTGAATACATTCGTTAATCAAGTATTCTGAGTTCACCAGATTGAAACCCTTCAAAAACTCAACAGCTTCAAAGAACGGAGCTTCGGCCTCTTCTAAATTATATTCAAACTCGTAGTGCTGCAGAATTCTCTCATGCTTATTCACGAGGTTTCTATAGCGCTCTTCGAAGCCTGGCGCAAGAATATCACCTACCCGCAGACCATTTCGAGCAATCTTATCCTGATAAGACGGGCCAATTCCTTTTAGCGTAGAGCCAATCTTATCTTTTCCCTTGGCATGCTCATAAGCTGCATCTAGCAATTTGTGAGAAGGCAAAATGATTTGTGTCTTCTTAGATAGATAAAGGTTTTTGGTAAAGTCTATTTCAAACTTAGCCAAGCCTTCAATCTCTTTCTTGAAAATGACAGGATCGAGCACAACCCCATTTCCAATAATATTATGGATTTGCTCTCTGAAAATACCTGATGGAATTTGGTGCAGCACATGCTTGTGGCCATCGAACTCCAGTGTATGACCCGCATTCGGCCCTCCCTGGAATCTAGCGACAACATTGTATTTGGGTGCTAAATAGTCTACAACTTTACCTTTTCCCTCGTCACCCCATTGTAACCCTAGAAGTACGTCTACCTTCATTATTTTATTCTATCAGGATTTTAATTCTTGAATTGCTTGTTCAACCGAATCTGCCATTTTGAAAATAGCAGTCAGCTTAGTTATTATCAGTAGCTTTTTAACATGTTCTGAAGGATTGACAATGACTACCTCTCCTTCCTGATTTCTGAACTTTGTGAGTAGAGTAATCAGCACTCCTATTCCGCTACTATTTATATACTTTACTTTTTCAATATCTATAGCACAAAGCACTGTGCCATCATTAATTGCATCGTTGGCTGCATCTAATAAGCCAGAGCCTACCTCTTCTCCTATCAGGTTGCCTTCAATTTTGAGCACAAGGACTCCGTTATTTTCAGAACTCTTAAAAGTCATTATTCAGTTTCGGTCTTTTTCGACCGAGGTTTAGCGAAAAAATAAAGTGTATGATGCATGATGTCTATATCGAACATCTCTTCCAACGTATTTTTAATGTTCTGGATTCGAGGATCGCAAAACTCAATTACGTCTGAAGAATTCATCATTAGAATATGGTCGTGCTGCTTAAAGCCATATGACTTTTCATACTGAGCCATGTTCTTCCCAAACTGGTGCTTAGTTACCAAATCGCACTCTACTAATAAGTCGAGCGTATTATAAACTGTTGCTCTAGACACCCGGTAGTTCTTATTTTTCATACTGATGTAGAGCGATTCTACATCGAAATGACCATCTCGGGTATATATTTCCTCCATAATAGCGAATCGCTCAGGCGTTTTTCGCAAGCCCTTATTTTCCAGATAAGCAGTAAATATCTGTTTGACTTGATCAAAAACCTTAGGATTTAGTGCCATTCGTTTGAGTTAGGGTGCAAATATAAGATAGTTTAATTAATAGAACTGACCTAGTTAACTTCTCTTGAATCGTGTCGGGTCACTCTCATCACACCTGTCACCTTCTCCAGTTTAGAAATCAGTTGATCCAGGTGCTTGGTACTGTTCACATATAGTCTGATCTGCCCATCGAAAATACCTGTCTCTGTATCTATACTAATAGACTGCATGTTTACTTTTAGTTCATTAGAGATAATGTCGGTCACATCTCTCATTAACCCAACCCTGTCGGTACCAATAATTCTGAGTACAGCAAGAAATGCATTTTGCTGCTGAGACATCCATTTAGCCTTCACGATTCTGTTGCCATGACGTGAGAGCAGCTCCGGTGCATTCGGACATGTAGTTCTATGAATTTTTATTCCTTCATTCACAGTGATAAAACCAAAGACATCGTCTCCCGGAATTGGATTGCAGCACTTCGCATAGCGGTAATCCAACACATCCATGTCTTCTCCAATTAGCAGAATATCTTTTCCAGGATCTTCTATTTTCTTGAAGTCATCTGAATACTCAAAATCCTTTGATTTTACTCGAAGTGACTTTTGTCGTTCTTTCTTAAAATCTTTAAAGTTCTTGATTTGCGAAGGATCGATTAAACCTCTACCTACCTTATAATAGAAATCTGTAACTGTCTTTTCTTCGAAATAAGCTCTCAGCTGGTTGGCCACGTCTCCATCGAATGGCACTTTCATTTGCTTGAGCTTACGCTGAACAATTTCCTTCCCATCGATAGCAGCCTGCTTCTTTGTCTCTTTTAGCGTATCCTTAATCTTCGACTTGGCCTTTGAAGTAGCCACAAACCGAAGCCAATCTTCGTTTGGTCTTTGTTTATTAGATGTAAGAATTTCGATTTGGTCTCCATTCTTTAACTGATAATTGAGAGGAACCAATCGGTTATTAACCTTGGCACCAAGACACTTTGCACCGATTTCCGTGTGGATATCGAAAGCAAAGTCGAGAGCCGTTGCGCCACTCGGAAGAATTTTCAAATCACCTTTTGGAGTGAATACGAAAACTTCCTCACTGAAAAGGTTGGATCGGAAGTCATCGACAAACTCAATGGCGTTCGTGTCGTTCTGCTCGAGCATATCGCGAACCTTTTGAATCCAGGACTCAAGACCAGATTCATGAGCAGGGTTCATTCCATCCTTATATTTCCAGTGAGCGGCATATCCTTTTTCAGCAATGTCATTCATTCTTTGCGTTCTGATCTGCACCTCTACCCATCGACCAGCCCTACTCATAACAGTAGTATGAAGCGACTCATAGCCATTTGCTTTAGGAGTGCTTACCCAATCCCTCAATCTGTCAGGGTTTGGTGTATAGAAATCAGTAACTATAGAGTACACTTGCCAGCATGCCGCCTTTTCCTGATCATATGGAGTATCTAGAATGATTCGCACGGCAAACAAATCGTACACTTCCTCAAAAGGAATATTTTGCTTCTTCATTTTATTCCAGATGGAATAAATGGACTTCGGCCTGCCTTTCACTTCATAGCTAAACCCTGTCCTGTCGAGTTCATCGACAATTGGATTCATGAAGCTCTTGATAAACCGATTTCGAGAAGATTTACTTTCCGCAATTTTAGCCACCAGGTCTACATATACTTCAGGCTCTGTATATTTCAACCACAAGTCTTCAAGCTCTGATTTTATAGCATATAAGCCCAACCTGTGGGCCAATGGCGAATACAAATAAATGGTTTCAGAAATAATCTTGAGCTGCTTATGACGAGGCATGCTACCCAGCGTTCTCATGTTATGCAGCCTATCTGCTAGCTTTACCAGAATTACTCTTACATCTTCGGATAATGTAAGGAGCATCTTTCTGAAGTTTTCAGCTTGCTGAGAACTACCGTGTTCGAAGACTCCAGAGATCTTGGTAAGCCCATCAATAATCTTAGCCACTTTCGGCCCAAATGAACTCTTTATTTCATCTAGCTCAACCTCGGTATCTTCAACCACATCGTGCAAAAGAGCAGCTATAATAGAGGTTGTTCCCAAACCAATTTCTTCTACACAAATTTCAGCTACTGCCAAGGGATGAAATATATAGGGCTCCCCGGACTTTCTGCGCATTTCCTTGTGCGCTTCCACAGACAGGTTGAATGCCTTTTTGATAAGCTTGGCATCATTGTCTTTCAAGAATGGCTTAGCCTTTCGGAGCAGCCTTCTATACCTCCTTAAAATCTCCTTTCTTTCCGCTTCAAGATCAACCGCAATCATAGAGTTCTGTTAGTAAGAAGAAAGGTCAAAATTTTTGAAAAAATAAACAAGCATATTGTTGGTTTGAATAATAAATAACATACCTTTGCATTCCATTTCGAAACAGCAAGCGGATGTGGCGAAATTGGTAGACGCACTAGACTTAGGATCTAGCGCCTCAGGGCATGGGGGTTCGAGTCCCTCCATCCGCACAAATTGAACCCTCTGTCGAAAGATTAGAGGGTTTTTATTTATAAACAAAAACATTAGAGCATTGGACATCACTCTAGACAAAAAAGATTCAAATGTCGCTTCTATTAAAGTTAAACTAAACGAAGCTGATTACCAATCTAAGGTAGACGAAAAGATCAAGGACTACAGCAAGAAGGCTCAAATTAAGGGCTTCAGACCTGGCAAGGTTCCACAAAGCCTTGTCAAGAAGGTGTATGGTAAGTCAATTATGGTTGAAGAAATCAATCATATGGTTGGTCATGCTATTCAAGACTACATCAGAGATAATGAGTTGAGAATTCTTGGGGAGCCCATTCCTAACCAGCAACAAATTGAGGCGGTAGATTGGGAAAATCAGTCTGACTTTGAGTTTGAGTACAATGTTGGTCTTTTCGATGAGTTCACTGTTGACCTAAGCAAAAAAGTAAAAGTTACTCAATACGATATTGATGTGAACGATAAGGTGATTGACGAAACTGTAGACAATGTTCGTACGCAATTTGGTAAAATGACCAACCCGGAAGTGAGTGAAGAAGGCGATATGCTTTTCGGCACACTTTCTCAAGAGGGTTCTGATATTGCTCACGACACGACCATTGATCCAGCCGACTTCACCAAAACCAATGCGAAGAAGTTTGTTGGAAAGAAAAAAGGAGATGTGATCTCAGTAGATCTTGCTAAACTTTATAAGGAAAAGGCACAGCAAGCCGCGCAAATTGGTAAGACCGAAGATGAGCTAGAAGGTGTAGACCTTAAGTTCAACTTTGAAGTAAAGAATGTAAACAGAAGAGAACTTGCTGAAGTAGACCAAGAGTTATTCGACAAGACTTTTGGCCCTGACACAGTTAAAACTGAAGAGGAATTCAGAGCAAAAATCTCTGATACCATTTCTGAAAACTACGCCAGAGAAACCAACGCATGGCTGAACAAAACTATTCAAGACGAGCTGATTAAGAATACAACTATTAGCCTTCCAGATACATTCCTAAAAGACTGGCTAAAGCTTAGTGGAGAAGGAAAAGTGACTGATGAGGATCTTGAGAGAGAATATGATATCTACGCAGATCAACTTCGTTGGAACTTGATTTCAGGTCAGATTTCTAAAGACAACGAGATTAAGCCAGAGCATGAGGACATCAAAGAGGCCACAAGACAAATGATTGAAGCTCAGTTTATGGGTTCAGGTCTTGGCCAGATGGCTGATCAGATGGATTCATTCGTTGAGCACTACTTGCAAGGTGAAAACGGCCAGAACTATATGAAGATGGCAGAGCAAGTTCAGCAAGAAAAAGTGCTCGATTTGATCAAAGAAAAAATCGAGATTAAATCGAAAAAGGTTAGCCTTGATCAGTTCAAGGAAATTGTGAATCAATAGCCGAACCTTTAGACATAGTAAGATGTTAAATTAAAGTCCTTTTACAGAAGGGCTTTTTTTTTAATTTTGTTCAGTTAAAGGTTAAACAAACTAATGATAAATAAACAAGAATTTAGAAAGTACGCCATTCATAATCAAGGAGTTAGCGGCAGCACATTTGACGCTTATGCTAACCATGTTGAAAACATGACGCGTTCAGTAATTGAGGAAAGACCAACCCGATTCGCAGAAATCGATGTTTTCTCTCGATTAATAATGGACCGTATCATCTTCCTTGGCATGGGTGTTGACGATAATATTGCCAATATTATAACGGCACAATTGCTCTTTTTAGAGTCTACTGATCCTACACGTGATATTACCATGTACATTAACAGCCCTGGAGGCTCTGTATATGCAGGTTTGGGAATGTATGACACCATGCAGTTTGTAAAACCTGATGTAGCTACTATTTGTACTGGTATGGCAGCCTCTATGGCCGCTGTATTAATGAGTGCGGGCGCAGCAGGTAAAAGAGCAGCTCTTCCTCACTCAAGAATTATGATCCACCAACCTAGTGGCGGTATGCAGGGTCAGTCTAGAGACATGGAAATCACACTCAAGCAAATGCAAGAGTTGAGAAAAGATTTATACGATATTTTATCTAAACACACTGGTCAGCCATACAAGAAGATAGAAGAAGACTCAGACAGAGACTATTGGATGCGTGCGGCTGATGCTAAAGAGTACGGTCTTATTGACGAAGTACTAACTAAAAAATAAGCTCATGGCAGAGGTTACTTGTTCATTTTGCGGACGTAATAAAAAAGATGTTGACTTGATGATATCGGGCATTCATGCTCATATCTGTAATCATTGTATTACTCAAGCCAACCAGATTCTCTCAGAAGAATTGAAAACCAAATCTTCTGAAGACTCACCAAAATTCAACCTGATCAAACCTGTAGAGATGAAGAAATATCTCGACCAGTATGTTGTGGGGCAGGATGAAGCCAAAAAAGTAATCTCTGTAGCTGTCTACAATCACTATAAGCGATTGATTCAGAAATCTAACGATGATGATGTTGTGATTGAAAAGTCCAACATCATCATGGTTGGTGAAACCGGTACCGGTAAAACATACATTGCCAAAACACTGGCTAAAATTCTTCAGGTTCCTTTCTGTATTGCCGATGCTACCGTATTGACTGAGGCTGGCTATGTTGGTGAAGATGTTGAAAGCATTCTTACGAGACTTTTGCAGTCTGCTAATTACGATGTAGAATCTGCAGAAAGAGGCATCATTTACATCGATGAGATAGATAAGATAGCCCGCAAGTCTGACAACCCATCCATTACCAGAGATGTTAGCGGTGAAGGTGTTCAGCAGGCACTTTTGAAGTTATTAGAGGGTACTGCAGTAAACGTTCCTCCACAAGGAGGCAGAAAGCACCCAGACCAGAAGATGATTTCTGTTAATACCGATAACATTCTATTTATCTGTGGTGGAGCATTTGACGGTATTGCAAGACATATTGCCAACAGATTGAACACTCAACCATTAGGTTTCTCTGTTTCGAAAGATGAAATGGTTGTGGACAAAGACAATCTGCATCAGTATGTGAATGCTCAGGATTTGAAAAACTACGGGCTTATTCCTGAGCTAATCGGGCGTTTGCCGATTGTCACTCATTTGAATCCTCTTAACCCTGAGATTCTGAAAAGCATACTTACTGCTCCAAAAAATGCGCTTATCAAACAGTACACTAAGCTTTTCGATATGGAAACAAAGAAGCTTGTTTTTGAAGAAGATGCACTTGATTACATTGTAAAGAAGGCTCTTGAATTCAAGCTTGGCGCAAGAGGACTAAGGTCTATCTGTGAGGCCATTATGACGGATGCGATGTTCGAATTGCCGTCCGACTCAGATACTCATGAATTGACTATCGACAGAGAATACGCTCAGGAGAAATTTGAGAAATCTAAGTTCAAAAAACTGAAAGTAGCCTAGTTCGATGTTCGATGTTCGATGTTCGATGTTCGATGTTCGATGTTCGATGTTCGATTAGAGAAACTGAATATCGGAAAGTAAGTTGAACTGAAATAAAGAGCTTCAAACTTACTGCTCGCCATAGTACTCCACGTAGTTTCTAGGTGTTTCGTAGAGCTTGAGGGAATATAGCCCTCCATGAGGAGTTATTGCATCTACTTTTGGAGCCAGTATTTTCCAGATTTCCATGATGAGATTTTCACAGCTGGCCATTTTGCCATGCATAAAGTCTACATCAAGATTTAGGTTTTTATGATCTAGTTTGTCAATTACCTCTCTTCTAATGAGCGTAGACAATTGCTTAAGATCTACAACAAAACCAGTTTCTGCATCAGGAATACCTTTTACGGTTGTAATTAGTTCAAAATTATGGCCATGCCAATTAGAATTGGCACACGGACCAAACACTTCTACATTTTTCTCCTCGCTCCAGTTAGGGTTGTAAAGCTTGTGCGCTGCGTTGAAATGCTCTTTTCTACTGACGTAAACCATTGATTTTGAAATTGGCTGCAAATATACGGTAAATACAATATATGAGAGAGAGTGTCTCTCAAATTCAATTGTTAATAGTACTCTCCGCTATTGAGGTAATGCTTAACATAATCCGAAACCCCATCTTCCAAAGAGGTGAACTCCTGCGAAAAACCAATTTCCTTCAGCTTGGTCATTCTAGCCTCAGTGAAGTACTGGTACTTATCTCTGATATCTTCCGGAGTATCTATGAAAGAGATATTCTCCTCAACACCCATTGCTTTAAAGGTAGCTCTTACCAGATCCAGGAAGGTTCTTGCCTTACCACTCCCAAGATTGTAGATAGCAGAATCTTTGCGGTGATGCATGAGGAAATAGCAGACATCCACCACATCTTTCACATATACAAAGTCGCGCATTTGCTCACCATCTTTAAAATCCGGATTGTGAGACCTGAAAAGTTTCATACCACCTGTTTTGCCAATCTGGTTATAGGCATGCATAATAACCGAGGCCATTCTGCCTTTATGGTATTCATTAGGTCCATAGACATTAAAGAACTTCAAGCCAGCCCAGAATAGAGGTTGTTCAGTTTGCTTCAACACCCATTTGTCGAATTCATTTTTAGAGATACCGTAAGGGTTTAAAGGCTCCAGCTGTTCTATTACATCATGGTCATCGTTGTAACCGTGTTCTCCTCCTCCGTATGTTGCGGCCGAAGAAGCGTATACCAAAGGAATCTGATATGCAACACACTTTTGCCAAACCTGCTTAGAGTATTCTAAATTTAAGTGATTTAGCAGTTCTGTATCGAACTCAGTAGTATCCGTTCTCGCTCCCAAATGAAAAATGAACTCAACCTGTTTGAAATTTGCATCGAGCCAATTGAAAAACGCTTCTCTCTCTACCTTCTCAGTAATTGATTTTTGTTCCAGGTTCTTAAGCTTATCCGGGTAATTCTTGAAATCATCAACTACCACCACATTCTTAAACCCTTCCTGGTTCAACTTTCCTACCAAACAACTGGCGATAAAACCAGCAGCACCTGTTACTACTATCATTGACTCGATTATTAAAACCTCTGCAATTTAATGAGTCTAAAATAAAGGAATTGGTTCAATCGGATATAAAAAAAGCCGACTCTACTGAGCCGACCTATGCGAATTTAGAATTAAGAACTTTATCTATTTAGAAGATGACTTGGATGTAATCATTATTACACCTCCTCTACCCTCTTGACCAAACCTATTGGTGGCCGACATTCCATTAAGTACTTTTATGGATTTGATATTAGTTGGAGTAATTACGGAGTTGGCCTGAGCATAGCTATTGCCTATGACCACATTGTCTATAACAAACAATGGCTGAACCTCAGCTATACCACCACCTCCTCCTCCACGAAGAATTATATTAGGGTTTGAGTCTGTTCCAGACACAGTAATACCTGGAACGGACCTTAGTGCCTGAGCCAAAGTAGCATACTGATCGTAGCTCTTTTCTGCTGAACTAGATGTAGGCACAGATGGCCCGCAAGACACAAGTGCGTAAAAGCAAAACAAAGTGATTATATAGATTCTTTTCTTCATAATGTATTTATTAAAAGGTTATTAACCCTGGATAGTTGCTAAACAAACAGAGATTCTATCACCTATTTTTAAAGTCGCTATCAAACCCGAAATACTCCTGGAATCAGAGTATAGTTCTTATTAACATTTGATAAGGACTACCTCAATGAGGTAGTCCTTAATGGTTTATTGTTTTTCAATTATGGTTGTTGACGAACCAAAACTACCAGCCGACACTCTTTGCGTAGTCGTAATGATGATTCTATGACCAGCACACTCGAAAGTAAAGCCTGAACCACTCAAGGTAGTCTGGCCGTATGTTCCATGAACATACATTTCCTGCGTTTCAGCAGTAGTTGTCTGGTCGGCATTCAGGGTGATGATGAAATCCTTAGCACCAGTTGCTCCTCTTCTGGTCTGAGCATCAATCAAAGTAATTTGATTGTCACCGGGGCCAGCTACTACTTCAACCGTTCCGCTGGTTGTTCCCAACCAACCATTCTGAATGAAGTCGTATGTTCCGGCATAGGTAGATGCATCTGGTGGACTTGGACAAGCAATAGTCAGATCAAACAACATGGCATTCCTATATCCATCTGTGTATAGGTTTGGCTGAGTAGTTCCTCCAAACTCATTATCATCAAAATCAGCATCTAGTGGAGCAGTATCAAAAACAACTCCATCATCTCGAATGGCCTCTCCTATGAAACTTAGCGTTTGTCCAAATTCAAAATCAGCCGTGCTACCTCCAATAGCCGTGGCTACGTTTTGGGCCGTAATGTTAATTGACACTTCACCTGTCAACTCTGTGAAAGAATTCACTAAAAAAGTGTCGCCATTATCTATCACGTAGAGATTATAGGCGCTCAGATTTCCGTTTACATCTTCAATTGCCGCATCGTATACAAATGTTGCAGGGTCTGAAGTACCAATGAGAGGGTTGAATGCATCGACAAAACGAACAAATCCTCCTCTTTCTAATTTAAAGAACACCTCATTTCTAAAGCTATCTTCATCTGTACATGAAACAGCCGCGAAAATTGCTACGAGGACTGCGAGTATATATTTGTTATTAATCTTCATGATATCAGTTATTAGTTAATGAAACCTGCAGGGTTAGTATCCCAGAACACCTGATCCGTTACTTGTTTCTGAGAATTGAAATCTTCATTTGAATTTGAGTTCAATTCACTTTCTGGCAAGAAATAGCTTCGAACAAAAGCTCCCGCTGCAATAACCGGAGACTGCAGGAATGAAGGATAACCTGTTCTTCTATAGTTATTATATGGAAGCATTCCGCTCGTAAATGATGAGATATACCATTCACGGATAATAATGTCTAATTTTTCAGCATCGGTGGCGGCAACATATTCTGCCAAAACCTCAGCCACATAGTCATCAATCTGAGCATCAGTCATATTGCTTGGTGAGAAACTTCTCACCTTACCTAAAGCCTGTCTCATTCCTTCCTCAAGATAAACCGCTGCATCTCCCGTAGTATTCAAGGTCAATGCCGATTCAGCCATCATGAACTGAGTCCATGAAGAAAGGTGCAAAGGATGAATTCCATTACCCTGAGCACTTGTTTGAGATGCAGCAATAAATGCTCCTTCATCGTAAGCTCCCATGGCCGGATAGATACCATAAGTGGTTCTTAAATTTCCATCATTAGGAATACCCTCATTATCTGCATGATCTCTACCATAGTACATATCTCCGATATAACAGAAGTCATAGCTAGCATCTCCAGCACATGGAAGTAAACCACTTGGATTACTTGACAAATCTCTATCAGTCTGTCTGTAGAAATAATAGGTCATTCTAGGGTCAGTAACAGTCATTGAGTCTTTCATATATGACATTAACCCATTGCTCATGTATCCTCCCGCTCCATTGATATAGTTACCAGTGTAAAGCGGATGTCTACTTTCTATTGGAGCCGTATTGGTACCATATTGAAATTGCAGGTCCTCGCTGATTTCATCTATTAGCAACCCTCCAGCTATTAAGGCATTGATGCCGGCAGTTGACTCAGAAGGCGATACCAATCTGGTTTGCAAATACATTCTAAGCTTCAAAGTATTCGCATACTTAACCCACGCAGATGCATCGCCACCAAAGTAAAGATCATTGAGCGGTGCTCTTCCAGTACCCTGTAAATTGGCAATGCCTTCATCTATCATTGCAAAAGCAGCTGCATATATCTCCTCACCAGAATCTAAACCAGGATTAGGGAATTCGTTAGGACTATTAGCTTCTGAGAAAACCGCTGTTCCTATATAATCCACAAGATTCACATACATGGTCGCTAAGATTACCTGAGCCGCACCTAAATGGAAAGTATATCCATCTCTCTCGGCAAAGGTTTCCAATGCCTGAATGTTAGTGCCCGTATTGTACGTGGTAGACCACAGTCCATTCATAGAGCCCTGTCCAGGCGTGTAGGTTCCGAATTGATTCACCAACCTGATTGATTGATCAGTCAAGTTATCCGAACCTCTCATCTGATTTAAAAAGTTGAATTGTATGGTATTGAAAACCAAATCAACATTGGCCGACTCAAGGTTTAGTGAGTCAGGGTTCTCCTGTAAATCCAAATCCAAGGTTTCACAAGAAGCAACACCTATTACCAAGGCCAACAAAAATGTTCTAAATATATTCAGTTTCATTTTCTTCAGTTTATAGTGTTAGTCTTAGAGATACCGCATACTGCCTCATGGTAGGATCTGCCTGAGTATCGAAGCCTCTACCGTTTGCGTTGCTAGAGCTCACCTCAGTATCCAGGTTCATATACTTAGGCATATTGAATGCCTTAAACCATACGTTCTGAACATTGAATGACAAACTCGCAGCCTGGAACGGAGACTTCTCCATTAGGCTATAAGGCAACGAATAAGAAAGGTTAATCTCCCTGATTCTAAGAATTGTACCGTCATATACAGAGTTATCGTTAACATCGATGGTGTTAAGGAAATACAGATCGTTTGCTCCTAGCTGTATGTTATTCCTGATTTTCTGGCCATTCTCATCCAATAATACTTCACCTGTGGTTGGATTGCCGAAGTAGCCAGGAATGATATAAGTACCATCTCTGTCTTCTGTATCTCTGGTTGTTCCTCTTCTTAGCAGGTTATTGGCAGTTCGAGAATAGATATCTCCACCATGAACGTAGTCTAACTGAATATTCAAGTTGAAATTCTTATACCTCAAGGTATTGATCATTGTATACTTGAAGTCAGGGTTTGGATCTCCTACCACTTTGTTAGGCAAACCAGCTTCACCACTACCGATGATAGTTCCATCTTCAGGGTTGATAAGTGCATTGCCTTCCTCATCCCTAACCACATAGCTCAATCTGAATACATTCAGTGCCTCACCTTCAATGGCATAGTTTAGGCCATTTGCCAGATTGATGAATTCCTCCGGCAAATCAATAACCGTGGTTTCATATGCAGTGAAGTTGTTAGTAATTGACCATGTAAAGTCATTGGTCTGAATTGGATAAACCGTAACAGCTGCTTCAACACCTTTAGTATCAATCTGGCCTGCATTAATTACAGTAGATGAGAAACCAGTAGACACAGGAAGTGAGCGACTCAACACCTGATCTTTACTGATTCTTTTATAAAGACTTAGATCAACCTTGACCATATTATTAAATAGCCTGGCATCTAATCCCAACTCTATTTCTCGCAATCTTTCCGGCTTCAAATTCGGATTTGGCTGAAAACTGGAGATAGCATTGGTAGAGATATTTGTTCCATCGTTGGTAATGAAAGCCTGAGCATTTGCTGACAATACTGGTCGGGTCTGGAATGGACCAGGGAAGCCTGCCGATGTTCCAAAACCAACTCTCAACTTAAGATAGTTAAGTACGTCTGATTGTAGCGATTGCCAAACCGAAGTAGGCAAGAAAGACAAGGAAGCAGAAGGATAGAAAAGACTTCTATTCTCCTTCTCAACCTGAGAACCCCAATCATTAGCACCTGCCAACGTCAAGAACATGTAATCTCTGTAGGCTAATTCTGCCTGGCCATAAGCACTTAGGGTATTTACCCTTCTATCTATATTACCATTAGGCTGATGTGAAGTAAAGTTACCATGTCTGAAGAAGCCATAAACAACTTGCCCGCTACTCGTTAGTCCGAAAGACTCACTATTCAAACTTCTAGACCTTAAGCCAATGTTGGCATTCAGCTCTAAATCTGGAGTAAGCTCAATAGAATTGAGGTTAAAAAGCACATTATGGTCAAAGTTTACACTTTGGCTATTTGAGGTAGACATACTACCGATACCTTGATTACTCAACCCACCCTTATTGGTTCTAGAGTAACTCATTGTATTATAGGCATCCAAACCTAATCTATAGCCAATGGAAAACTTCTCATTAATATCCCATGTTAGCGCTACTTTACCTAGAAATCCTTTTCTTTCAGATTTACTGAAGGTGTTCTTCAATTGCCATAGAGGGTTTTCAAGATCAGCTCTATAGAATACATTCGAATAATCTAACGGGCTCTCGAAAGGAAGTCCCATAAGATCTAGGTTTCTTGGTAGGTAGAGCAACCTATCAAACACGTTAAAGGTAGGTCTGGTAGTCTTATTTTCAGAGTAGCTAAAAGTAGTATTCAATGAGAGATTATCAGTCAACTCAGAATTTATACTGGTTGCCATATTCAATCTTCGTTGAGTATTTTCATCTACATAGCCGGTTTGTTCAACCAAACCAGTACTGAATCCTATGCTAGTTTTACCGGCCACCACATTAGCATTGACGCTCGTGTTGGATCCATAATTCTTATGGAAAAATCCGGTAACATTATCAGGAAAGGCCTGATAGTCTACATCTCCCTGTAAGTCTGGGAATAACACATCATAACCCGGAACACTTCCAGTTGCATAATGTCCTGGCACTATGTATCCATCATCGAATCTACCTCCCCAGTTGCCTATGTAAGTAACATTCGGGAAGTTATCTGCGCCCTGACCATAAGTATTTTGGAACTCAGGAAGGTTAGAAACTTCATTCATAACAATTTGCTGATTCACTGTTAGCGTGAAATTTCTCCTGTCGTCTAGCTTCTGGCTAGTCTTGGTAGTAACGATGATTACACCATTTCTACCTTCCTGACCATAAAGGGCAGAAGCAGCCAGTCCCTTTAAGACATTGATATCTGCAATGTTATTTGGGTCCAAGTCCTGAAATCTATCGAAATCGTAATAGACGCCATCAACAACAACCAGTGCATTATTATCACCAGTAGCTGAAGATTGACCTCGGATTTGGATGTTAGCCTGTCTTCCAAAGAATCCACCAGGAGTAATTACATCAACTCCGGGAACCTTTCCTTTCAACAGCCTGGCAACATCCGGCTCTGGTCTTGTTTCAATGAGCTCTTTCTCAACCTGCCCAATTGAGTACCCCAAAGATTTCTTGTCTCTGGCAATACCCTGTGCGGTAACCACAACCTCTCCTAAGGTAGTAGCATCAGGCTCAAGAATAACATTGATAACTGTTTGATTACCCACGGCTACCTCTTGGCTTATATATCCGAGATATCTAAACACAAGTGTTGAGCCTGCAGGAGCTTCAATTCTGTATGTACCGTCTAAACCGGTTGGAGTACCCTGTGTGGTACCTTTGATTAGCACGGTCACCTGCGGTAAGGGCAGTCCATCATCTGAACCTGTTACCTTTCCTGTGACCACTTTGTCTTGGGCCTGGGCTAAAGAGTGGCAAATCAATAACCCGACCGTGACGAAAGTCAGTAAAACTCTCTTCATTTATCGTATGTTTTAGTTAATAGTTAGTTGGATAACACATCCACTTTGCCACATAATTTATTGCCTATTAACCCTATAGCCTTCTTTTATATTGCTATCAAAACATTTACCTTTTTAGTATTTTATTCGTACAATCATGCTATTATCAAAATTATATTTTTAATCAACTCATTTATACAGATAAGTACACTATTAATTCATTACGCTGTTTTAAAGAATATATTCTTTTAGAATAGCATTCATATATTATTTATCATATTTTTTATTTCCCTTTATCCATTTATTTATAAATAATAATAGTACAATTCGGTGCTCACAAATCAGTACAATATATTCCGTAAACGATTGCCTAAAAAAGTATTTATTTTTACTTTTTACCATATTTTATTCTGTATGAAAGGTCTTGAAATTTACCTTAATGGAGATTCCATGGCGCAATCGGTTATTAGCAGGAGCTACTTCAAGGGTTTATTAGCAATTGCATGCGCGTTGCATCAATTGTAATCATGTAACCCAATCAATAAAACCTTAGTTATCACTCAAGAAAACATAGCTCAACAAGCTTATGGTGATAGGGGGATTGACTACAACACAGAATTCATGAACTTATCAATATTAGGAGGGCTATAAAAACAAAGAAGCCGCTTCAAATGAAGCGGCTTCTTTCATATTATAATTGGTTTATGGATTATCTCCAACCACCGTTAGATCCGTTAACACCATCCTGACCGTCAGGTCCACCGAAAGTGTAGAATGGTCTGTCAGTACCAATTGTCTCTAGGATAGAGTAAGGTACTGGCCAGTGTAGAGGAGTACCAGCTTGTAGCAAATCGTTCTTTCTCATTTCAAAGAAAGTCTGACCTGGGCTGATGTTCCAAAGCTCCACATTTCTCTCATGGTGAATTGCATCCATTACCTCAGATTGAGTTGGAGCAACCGGAGGAAGTTGACCTCTAGTAACTCTGGTACCTGCATTAATAATTGCAGCAGCACCTGCCAAGTCACCTCTTCTGGCTCTTGCTTCAGCTCTGATCATATCAATCTCAGCAGCAGCAATGTTTGGATACACAGTAGTGTAAGTACCAATGTGGCTGTCATATCTGCTATGTCTGTAAGCAGAG